>JAKSQE010000099.1 GCA_024404295.1 Oscillibacter sp. | reverse complement strand
ACCGTATGGCCTTCCGGGATCAGAGTTCGCTGCGGTCGCTCTGCTGCAAATGCAGTGGTTCCCAAAAGTGCCGCCAGCAAGATGACAAGGGCAATAAACCGCGCTCTGTTCGCTTTTGCGAAATATTCATACAACGATCAATCCCTCCTTTTCTTTTTTTACATCCGCGCATTTTGCGAACAATAGTATCTTCTGCGATAAGGGAAAAAACAGTCTCGCTAAAATGCGGAAACAACGCCATAGAAACGGCTGCCAGTTCTGATTTTGGGGCGAAAAAAAGGCCTCGCAGGAAAAACCTGCGAGGCCTGGAATGTTTTATCAATCGCGATGATTGAAAATATTGAAAATGTCCTCAAAGGGATCTTCTTCTACGGCTTCAGGCTTGGCAGCATCCTCTTCATTCAGAGGAACAGGAGCCTGTGCTGCAGGTGCGGCAGTCTGTGCAACGGCAGCCTGCTCGGTATTCTGCACAGGAGCCATTTTAGGCAGCTGAGCAGGAGCCTTTTCAAAGCCGGTGGCGATCACAGTGACACGGATCTCATCATCCAGCGTCTCATCAAAGGTAGCACCGAAGATGGTAAGTGCATCGGGATGAACCGCCTGCTGGACCAGATCGGCAGCCTGCTCCACTTCATCCAGGCCAACGCCCTCAGATGCAGTCACGTTGATCAGCACGCCCTTGGCACCTTCGATAGAGGTTTCCAGCAGGGGGCTGGAAATTGCCATTCTGGCAGCCTCCTCGGCCTTATTTTTGCCGGCCGCACGGCCAACGCCCATGTGTGCCATACCAGCGTCTTTCATGATGGCTGTCACATCAGCAAAGTCCAGATTGATAAATCCGGTCTCCTTGATCAAATCGGAAATAGACTGCACTGCCTGACGCAGTACATCGTCAGCGATTTCAAATGCATTGGCAAATGTGATCTTCTGATCGGTAGCGTGCTTCAAGCGCTCGTTGGGGATGATCACCAGAGAGTCTACCTTCTCACGCAATTCCGCAATGCCGGCTTCTGCCTGCTGCATACGGCGGCGTCCCTCGAAGCCGAAAGGCTTCGTCACCACGGCAACTGTCAGAATATCCATTTCCTTTGCGATTTCAGCCACAATCGGAGCGCCACCGGTACCGGTGCCGCCGCCCATCCCGGCGGTAATAAACACCATATCGGTATTTTCCAGAGCCTTGGCAATCTGGTTGCGGCTCTCTTCTGCACTCTTACGGCCCACTTCAGGATCAGAACCGGCGCCCTGACCATGAGTCAGTTTTTCACCGATCTGAATTTTATATGTAGCACTGGAGATATTCAGTGCCTGCTTATCCGTGTTGACTGCTACAAAATCCACATTCCGCGTACCGGAATGCACCATACGGTTGACCACGTTGTTGCCACCGCCGCCAACGCCGATAACTTTAATATTGACCACAGAATCAGGGCCTGTCTCCAATCCAAAAGCCATAGTGATCCTCCTACTATCATTTGTATCAAAGCGCATTATGCCATCAAAATGGCACAATATCCTGTATATCTAATTTATACTATTGTAAGACACTTTTTTCTTTGGGTCAAGTATTCTCTTTCGTTTTCAAATATTTTTTTCAAAAAGATTTTCTGTCCCCAAAATGTCCGAATTTCTGCATTTTTATGTCCTCGACTGATCCAAATGGAAGACTGCCATTTCGTCTTTTCGCCGCATGTCAAAGGTACCCTTCATGTTCGGCTGGATCGTTCCCTTTTCCATGATGGCATCAAATTCTTTCAGCTTATAGGCGAAATTGGCATCATAGGTCATCTTTATCGTAAAACGATCCATAAAGTCCATCGTCAGATAAGCAGAATTCCCCAAATGAATGCCCTGCACCTGATCCCGCTTTCCGGAAATTTCCAGCGCATCCAAGAGAGAAAGCACACTTTCCAGACGATACGCATACTCCGAGCCAAAACTCATCGCAGTTCCCACCGAGGGAGAAATCAGTTCAACTCCCTCAAGAATCGTATAGCCATCCGCACTCGTTGTCTGCTCCACGATTTTTCCGGTGTAGCCAACCAACCATACGGCACCATCCTGTAAAATTGCTAAAGGTTCTCCGCATTCCTTTACTTCGATCAATAATGTGTCCGGAAGCTTCCGGTGGATCAAAACGTTTTCAATATCGATGTATGGTAGTTTCTCCGAGATCTTCTTTGCTGCGTCGAATTTGTTTAAGAGAAACAGGTTATCCCCCAATTCGATCTCAGAAGCAGCTAAAATTTCTTCCTCACGATATCGGTCCTGTCCTGTGATTCGGATGGTCTCCACCTTAAAAAACAGCGTAACCGCCGCAATCAGGCAGGCGCAAATGACCAGCATGGACAACAGCCGATAGAGGAAGCGAAATCCGCTTCCCCTGTGCCGCCGATTCGGTCTTTTACGTCTGGCCATGCCGTTCTCCTTTTCTTTATGATGCAACTCGTTTGATGTCTGCCCCCAAGGCAGACAAGTCCCGGCAAATATCTTCATAACCCCGGTCAAGATGCCGCAGTTGATCGATGCAGCTCTTTCCCTCTGCAGCCAACGCCGCTACGCATAATGCTGCTCCACCACGCAGATCCGTACAGCATACACAGGCTCCCTGCAGCTGCTCCACACCATGTACGACCGCCACCCGTCCGGAAACGCGAATATCTGCTCCCATGCGGACCAACTCATCCACATGGCGGTAACGGTTGGAAAATATGTTCTCTTCAAACACATTGGTTCCCTGGCAGCGTAATAATGCCGCCATAAGTACTGCTTGCGCATCCGTCGGAAACCCCGGATAGGCTGCTGTCCGAATCGGTCCCACCGCCTGCAGCCGTCGGTGGCAGCAGCAAGCGATCCCTGCGGTATCGTTTTTAATCTCACATCCCGCTTCTCGCAGGAGTGCTGTCACCGTGGTAAGGTGTTCTTCCTTCGCGTTTCGCAGGAAGATCTCCCCTGTTGCGGCTGCCGCTGCACACAAATAGGTTGCCGCCACGATCCGATCCGGCATGACGGTATAGGTGCAGCCATGCAGTCGCTTTCCTCCAATGATGGTCACTGTCGAGCTGCCCGCCCCTCGAACTTCCGCTCCGCAGGCATTCAGGAAATCCTGCAGATCCACAATTTCCGGTTCTCTGGCAGCATTGGTAATGGTGGTACATCCCTCTGCTCCGCAGGCTGCTAACATCAGGTTTTCCGTTGCGCCTACCGATGGCAGACTCAAAACCAATTCCCGTCCCAGTAATCCACAGGTTTGGCAGTGCAGCGTGCCGCCGGAATCGTCAATGTCTGTTCCCAACGCTCTCAGCCCTGCCAAGTGCAGGTCAATCGGTCGAGGGCCCAGCTCACAGCCTCCGGGGTAGCTTAATTCCGCCTGATGACAGCGGGCGATCATTGCTCCCAAGAAAATTGCAGAGGAGCGCATTTCTCTCATGAGTATATCAGAGATCTTCCATCCCTTCAAGCCTGCGGTATCAACCACCAGCGTATCCATCTCCCAGTGGGCATCGCATCCCAATGCCCGCAGAATCTGAACGGAGATATCTACGTCCCGCAGGTGCGGACAATGCTGCAAAGCCACTGTGTCTCCCGTGAGAATAGTAGCTGCCAAAATGGGTAGCACACTGTTTTTAGCGCCTTGAATGGGTGTCTCCCCTCGCAACTGTTTCCTGCCATATACCAAAAGTCGGCTCATATCCGCCCCTCCAACTCAGAATGGATTTACGTTCCATCCTATGGAAAGGCCGCCGGATTGTTACTTCAAAATTTCCTGCACGGTGGCATAAATGCGCTCTGTGGCATCCCGAATTCCTAAAGATTCCATGGAATCTTTCATGGACGACAGCAGTGCTTCATCCCGCACGATAGCGCACGTCCTTTGGAACATGACCTGACCGCTGGCTTCAGACTCCGTTAAGACTGCCGCCGCTCCGGCCGCTTCCAATGCCCGTGCATTCTTTTCCTGATGATTGTTCGTCACATAGGGGGATGGGACAATCAGCGCAGGCACACCCAGAGCCGTCAATTCACTGATGGTCGAAGCACCTGCGCGGCAGAGCACCAGGTCCGCTGCCCGCATGACCGTTGCCATGTCATAAATATATTCCCGCACTTGCAGAGAAGGGTGTTTCTCCAGGGCAACGCCCTTTTCTTTCAGCATCTTCATCACATTGGGATATCCGCTCTTGCCTGCGCCGTGGATATGATGGAACGGCTCTTTTCCTGCTTCCAATGCCAACATTTCTGCCATTTCGCGGTTCATTCCGGCTGCACCCAGCGATCCCCAGAAGGACACCACCAGCGGTCTGCCGTCATCCACACCCAGTTTCTTCTTTGCTTCTTCTTTTGTGGTGGAAAAGAAATCTCCTCGCACCGGCGTGCCGGTGACAACCACTCGATCCGGATGTTGATAATGCTGACGGCAAGATTCAAACCCCACCATCACGCGCTTTGTGTAAGGCTCCAGCATTTTGGTGGTCAGTCCCGGTACAATGTTGGACTCATGCACCATCGTGGGAATTCCGGCCTTAGCCGCCGCCTTGATCATAGGATAGCTTGCATAACCGCCGGTGCCAATCACAATATCCGGTTGAAATTCTTTCAAAATAGCCCTCGCCTCTCGGGGAGAGCGAAGCATCATGTTATACAGGGAGTCCAAATTATGTTTGAACTCTTTCGGCTTCACAGAACGATGGAAGTTGGAAATATGCACCGTGCGGAAGGCATATCCAGCCTGCGGCACAAGGTCTTTCTCCAAACCGCGCTCCGCGCCAACAAACAAAAATTCTGTTTTGGGATTCTTGGCTGCCATCAGCTGCGCCAGCGCAATGGCAGGATTCACGTGTCCCGCCGTGCCGCCGCAGGTAAAAATGACACGATGCAATTTCTTATCCATTCTGATTCCTTCCCCTTTTAAACATGCCGAAAAGGCCGGTGACTTAACCGGCCTTTGTAGGTTTCATTTGCCTTGAAACGCTTAAGATAATACCCATTTCTGCCAACTGGATCGTCAAGGCAGTACCGCCATAGCTGAAAAACGGCAGAGAGATACCCGTTGTGGGCAAAAAGCCCGTCACGACGCCGATATTCAAAAACGTCTGCATGGCGATCAGGGACGTAAAGCCCACCACCAGCAATGCGCCAAAGCGATCCCGTGCCTGCAAGGCGATCCAGAAGCCGCGCAAGATCAATGCCG
>JAKSQE010000098.1 GCA_024404295.1 Oscillibacter sp. | reverse complement strand
AACAAGAAGTCCGGCGTGCAGGGCGTTTCCGGCGTCAGCTCCGACTTCCGCGATCTGGAGAACGCATTTAAGAACGGCAACGATCGTGCCGGTCTGGCATTTGATATGTTCAACTATGGCGTGAAGAAGCTGATCGGTGCTTATGCCGCCGCTATGGGTGGTGTGGATGCCATCATCTTCACCGCCGGTGTTGGCGAGAACAGCGCTTCTCAGCGCATGGCTATCGCCTCCGGCCTGGAGTTCATGGGCGTGAAGATGGATGCCGAGGCAAACAATGTCCGCGGCAAGGAGACCGTCATCTCTGCCGCAGATTCCAAGGTTAAGGTCCTGCTGGTCCCCACCAACGAGGAGCTCATGATCGCCATGGATACCGCCGCCATCGTCGGCTGATCCAATCGATCCTGAATCAACCTATGACACCACGCTTGCCGAATCGGCAAGCGTGGTGTTTTTTGGATTGCCAGCGACAAAGTGGGCATGATATGATAAGAAAAAACCAACAGGAGGTCGCTTATGCGTGATTTAAAAGACACCTGCCGTATTGCCGTGGTGCAGTGTACGTCGGTGATGTTCGATAAAAAAGCCAGCACGGAAAAGGCGGCGCAGCTGATCCGGGAAGCCGGAGCCAAAGGCGCAGAACTGATCGTGTTTCCGGAATTGATCATTCCATGCTATCCCTATGGTATGACGTTCGGCTACACCGTGGGAAGCCGCAAAGAGAGCGGACGTTTAGACTGGAAAAGGTATTACGACAATTCGATCGTGATCCCCGGTCCGGAAACGGAACAGCTGGCACAGGCGGCAAAGGAAGCGCATGCGTATGTCAGTATCGGCGTATCCGAACGGGTGGAGGATCATGCGACGCTTTATAATTCGAACATCGTTTTCTCCCCTGAGGGCAAACTGCTGAACGTCCATCGCAAGCTAAAGCCTACCGGTGCCGAGCGACTGGTGTACGGCGATGCACAGAGCAATTATTTCCCCATCACGGATACGCCCTGGGGTCCCATGGGTTGCCTTATTTGCTGGGAGAGCTATATGCCTCTGGCGCGGACAGCACTGTATCAAAAGGGGATCACGCTGTACCTTGCACCCAATACCAACGATAACCCCGAATGGCAGGACACCATCAAGCATATCGCCATCGAGGGGCATTGTTACGTGATCAATGCAGATATGATCATCCGGAAGGAGGATTATCCCGATGACCTCCACTGTCCTGAGGAGATTGCGGCAGTCAACGACATCGCCTGCCGGGGCGGCAGTTGTGTGGTGGATCCCTACGGCCATTATGTGACGCAACCCGTGTGGGACAAGGAGGAGATCCTCTACGCCGATCTGGATCTGCAACAGGTGCCTGCCAGCCGCATGGAATTTGACGTCTGCGGACACTATTCGAGACCGGATGTTCTGGAACTCAACGTATACGAATAAGGTCAAAATAGCGCACATCGAAAAAGCTTCGATGTGCACTATTTTCCTTTTTTATCGATTCACCATGAGCCGCTTCATGCCGGTTTCCAGACCTTCGGCGGAGAGATCATACATATCAAATATGCTTGCCAACTCCAAATGGGTCTGAGACCAGTAGTCTCGAAACTTTGGCAGCGGCTCCGGATTGAGCCAGATCAGATGCGGGTAGTGCTGCTTTAGCTTCGATAGCCATTCCAGACCGGAGGGAGTATAGACCTTTTGCGACCAACTATACCGCTGTTCCCGCAATTCATAGGGACTCATAGCAGCATCCCCCACAAGGATGACTTTGTAGCTGCTGTCATAGTTTTGCAGCAGCCATTCCGTAGGCACGGAATCATCCCACCGCAAGGTAGGGGCATTGTAGAGGTCGCCGTAGATACAGTTGTGGAAATAGTAGGTGTGGAGCTCTTTGAAGTGGTTGGACTTGATGGCGGCTTGAAACAGCATACTGCAAAGACCGGAATAGTAGTCCATAGAACCGCCGGAATCCATCAGCAGAAGCACTTTGACCGCATTTTTGCGGGGGTTTTTGTAGCGAATCTTCAAGGTCCCTGCATTGTCACAGGTGTCTCGAATGGTGCCATCCACATCCAGGACCTTATCTGCGCTATCGTTCTGCACGGATAGCTGACGAAGCAGACGAAATGCCATCTGGAACTGCCGGGTGTCCAACGTATTATCCTTTCGGAAGTCACGGTATTTCCGCTCTCCTGCCACCATCATGGCGGTTCGATGGCGGCTTTCGCCGCCGATGCGAATGCCGTTGGGGTGCCAGCCGTTGTTACCGAAGGCGGAACGCCCCTGTGTGCCCACCCAGTAGTTGCCGCCGTTGTGTTCTTCCGTTTGCTCCTGCAATCGTTCTTCCAACCGCTTCAGCAGCTCTTCCAGCGTTTCGTCAGGAAACCCTTGATCCCGCAGCTTCATGATGGTGCGGCGGAGGTCTTCGGAAGGATGGTTCAGCCAGTCCAGTAGTTCCTCCGGCAACTCTTCGTGAAAGGGGATATCTTTGAAAAACTCCAGAAAAACCTGATCGAAGCGGTCAAAATCCGCTTCGCTTTTGATGAGCAGTGCCCGGCAGAGATGATAGAAGCCGGTGAGACTGTTTTGGTGCAGGCCCTTTTCCATGGCTTCCATGAGGGACAGCCACTCGTTCAGGGAGACATGCAAACCTCGTTGACGCAGCAGATAAAAGAAAGAGGAAAACATACCTTACCTCTTGGACTTTGCCAATGTCTGCAGGTCCTTGTCTTTCTTCAGCAGAACACCTGCAAAGGGAATGTCGGAAGAAAGTGCATCGGGGTCGATGCCGCCTGCAATGAGGGCGCGGATCCAGTCCACCAGTTCCGAGGTGCTGGGCTTTTTCTCAATGTTCCGCAGTTCCCGTAACGCATAGAAAGCCATGAGAGCCTGCTGTACCAGATGTTCATCCAGCTCACCGAAATGGACACGGACGATCTGCTCCATTTGCTGCTGGTCAGGGAAGTCGATATAGTGGAACACACAGCGGCGCAGGAACGCATCCGGTAGTTCCTTTTCCGCATTGGAGGTAATGATGACGATGGGGCGCTGCTTGGCCTTGATGGTCTCCTTGGTCTCAGGAATGTAGAATTCCATCTGATCCAGTTCCCACAAAAGATCGTTGGGGAACTCCAGATCGGCTTTGTCGATCTCGTCGATGAGAAGGACTACCTGTTCATCGGACTGGAAGGCCTCGCCCAACTTGCCGAATTTGATGTAACTGGCAATGTCGTCTACACCGTGGGTGCCGAACTGGCTGTCGTACAGGCGCTGTACCACATCATAGACATACAGACCGTCCTGTGCCTTGGTGGTGGATTTTACGTTCCAGATGATCAGTTTTTTCCCTAATGCGTCAGCCACGGCCTGTGCCAGCATGGTCTTGCCGGTGCCGGGTTCGCCTTTGATGAGCAGGGGCTTTTGCAACGCGATTGCGATATTGACAGTGGACATCAATTCCTGAGATGCCACATATTGATTACTTCCTTGAAATGCCTGATTCATGATAGGGCCATCCTTTCGTTTACTCTTTTGAAAGCGTATTGCATTTTGAAAAGAATTGCAAGGGGATTTTTTGCGAAACAAGGTAATTCTATTGACAGAAAATGACGAAAAATGATAAAATAATACTGGTCATATAACTGACGGAAGTGGAGCGAACCACGGGGAGTATGACTGTATTTGCCGACCGTCTGGGCACACATCGCAGGATGTGCGCCTTTGTTGTTAGGCGCAGCCTGATAGACCGGAAATGAGGACGGAAATATGAAGCAATGGAAAGAGACAATGATTCTGGCGTGGATGGCAGGCGTGGCCATTGGTATCGGCGGCACAGTGTATTTATCCGTGGAGCCGAAGGCTCTGGGTGCGGTGCTGTTCTCCGTGGGATTGTACATCATCTGCGTACAGAAGCTGAATTTGTTTACCGGGAAGGTAGGCTATCTGGTAGGAGAAAAGAAGGCGTATCTGCTGTTCCTGGCAGAGGTTTGGCTGGGTAATCTGGCGGGTACGTTTCTGGTGGGCTGGCTGACGCGGTATACCCGTATTGCCGGCCTGTCCGAAAAAGCGGCGGCGCTCTGTCAGGTGAAAAATGACGATACCTTTCTGAGCCTGTTTTTGTTAGGGATCTGGTGCGGATTGCTGATGTATGCCGCTGTTGACAGCTATAAAAAGTGCCAGAATCCGCTGATCCTGATGTTCTGCGTGGCGGTATTTATCTTATGCGGGTTTGAGCACTGCATTGCGGATATGTATTATTATTCCGCAGCCGGTATGTGGAGCTTGGATGCGTTCATGAGAGTTTTGATCATCACCGTGGGCAACGGCGTCGGCGGAGTGCTGCTGCCGTTGGCGGATCTAAGCCGAAAGAAAGAAGCATGATCCTTTGTAGCTTTTGGCAAAATGTGCTATACTATGATCATCTATTTGTTTAAGAGGTGTTAACCATGAAAATCGGTTTGCAATTCGCTATGGAGTCCGAACTCCATGCACTGCCCGGCGCAAAGGAATTAGAGCCTTTCGTCACGATTTCCGGTGTGCCGTTTTTTGAGATCGCGCCGGATATGATCGCCTGCGCCGGCGGTATCAGTAAGGTCAATGCAGCCATGGCGGCTGAGATCTTCTGCCTGCACTTTGGCGTGGATATGATCATTAACGCCGGTGTGGCCGGCTGCGCTACGGATTTGCCCACCGGCTCTCTGGTGGTGGCATCTGAATTCGTTCAGCATGATGTGGATACCACTGCCATTGGCGATGAGGCGGGTCTGGTTTCCACTGTGAATTGTCTGACCTTCCCCACGTGGGAACCCGAGCACTGCCGTGAGATCCTGAAGGAACTGGGATATGAGACGGTCCTGGGGCGTGTGGCAACAGGCGACTGGTTCGCTACCGGCTGCGCGCGCAGTGAGTGGATCCGGGATACCTTCCACCCCTTGCTGCTGGAGATGGAAGGCTGCGCCATTGCACAGGTCTGCCTGCGCAACCGCGTGCCGTTTGTAGCAGTGAAGTCCGTTTCTGACCACCTGTTTGGTACAGCCAACCAAACGGAGGAGTATTTCAATTTCGGTCAGGCATTGGAAAATATGGGACGGGTGATCCTGCCTCTGGCACATAAGTTACAGGAGGAACGATAAAATGGAACGAATTGCAAGCTTTTCCGTGGACCACGATAAGCTGGTCCCCGGCTTGTACCTGTCCCGCCGGGACGGTGACGTTGTAACGCTGGATCTGCGCTTTAAGAAGCCCAATAGCGGCGACTTGCTGTCTAATAG
>JAKSQE010000097.1 GCA_024404295.1 Oscillibacter sp. | reverse complement strand
GCCTGAGGCAAGTGCCTGCCTGAGGGAACCGGGGGGCGGACTGAGGGTGACTGTGCCTGACAGCTACATGGGCGATGTTATGGGGGATCTGAATAAGCGTCGTGGCCGTGTTATGGGTATGGATCCCGTGGGTAACGGCGAGCAGGTCATCACCGCTGAGGTGCCTATGGGCGAGATGAGCACTTATGCCATCGACTTGCGCTCTATGACGCAGAGCCGCGGCAGCGGTACCCTGCACGTTGTTCGCTGCGAGGAGGGGCCCGCTGGTGCACAGGAGAAGGCAATCGCCGAAGCAAAGGCAATGGCAGAGGCCTAATTTTTACGAAAAGGAAAACAGGGGAGCATAAGCTCCTCTGTTTTTTTTGTCAAAACGATTAATTTCAAAAAAAGTTGCATTTGCAACAGGTTATAAAAGACGGTTGCTGTTATACTTGTCGTATAAACTAAAAATGAGTTTAAAAACTTATTTATATTTTAAGGAGGATGTTACTATGAAAAAGTGGATGTGCAAAGTTTGCGGTTATATCTATGAGGGCGAGACTGCTCCCGAGCAGTGCCCCGTCTGCCATGCCAGTTCCAAGGCTTTTGAGGAAGTTCAGGGTGAGCTGAAGCTGGCTGCTGAGCATAAGTTCGGCATTTATGCTGAGACTGTGAAGAATAACCCCGACATTTCTGAGGAAGACAAGAAGTACATCTTCGACCAGCTGATGGCCAACTTCCAGGGCGAGTGCTCTGAGGTGGGTATGTACCTGTGCATGGCTCGCGTGGCTCATCGCGAGGGCTATCCTGAGATCGGTCTGTACTGGGAGAAGGCTGCATTTGAAGAGGCTGAGCATGCTGCCAAGTTCGCTGAGCTGCTGGGCTCCGATCTGGAGGCGAACATGAAGGCTTCCACCAAGGAGAATCTGGCATGGCGTGTGGATTGCGAGTTTGGCGCTACCGCCGGCAAGTTCGATCTGGCTGTCTGCGCTAAGAAGAACAATCTGGATGCAATTCATGACACCGTCCATGAGATGGCTCGCGACGAGGCTCGTCACGGCAAGGCTCTGAAGGGTCTGCTGGAGCGTTACTTCAAGTAAGATAAACGCCTAAGATAAGGTTTAAGAGGAGAGGGCAAGCCCTCTCCTCTTTCGTTTCGATCCAACCATCAGGTCGTGGGGATTATTCCTCCGTTGTTTTGCAGCTATCGCAGTTCATGCAGGGCGGCTCTTTGGGCTCATAGCGTATGAGAGACCCCTCCGTCAGGCGCTGGGCATTGTACAGCTTTTCGTTCACCATATCCCAGAAGCAGTAGGGCAGGTGATCCCGGTGGCCTCGATGGATCAGTACGCACTCCCAGCACTTGCCGTGGTGAGGGCAGGACTCCGGGCAGGAGCAGTAGTCGATGCCGCTCTCGCGAATTTCCTGCAATGCCTCCATTTTGATTTTGTATTGCTCTGCGGCGTTCATCTTTCCGGCCACGCCCTGCAGATGCTGATATAGCATTTTTTCATTCCAGTCAACACGAACATCGCTCATAGATATTTCCTCTCTCTCGATGTAGTTTACGAGTGTTTACAAATAGTATAGCATAAGCGCGGATAAAAGTCGAGAAAATACGGAAGGTAGAATGCAACATTTTTTCGAAGGGAAATGAAAAGGGAGTGCTTGCGGAAGCGGTAAAATCATGGTAAAATAAACCATATTTAACGAAATGTTGCTGAAAAGGGTGAAAACATATGTATCAATACATCTTTTTTGATCTGGACGGCACTTTAACGGATTCCAGTGAGGGCATTTATAATGGGATCCGCTATACAGTCGAAAAAATGGGCGGATCCCTGCCGGACGATGCAACGCTGAAGGCCTTTATCGGCCCGCCCCTGCAGAACTCCTTCATGCAGCACTGTGGATACAGCGAAGAAAAGGCATTGCAGGCGGTGCAGACGTTCCGGGAATATTACCTGCCCATAGGCCAGCTCCAGAATAAGGCCGCTCCCGGCCTTGCCGAACTGTGTGTTCGGTTAAAAGAAAAGGGATTTAAGCTGGCACTGGCATCTTCCAAGCCGGAGGAGTTATGCCTAAACATTTGTGAGCGATTTGGCTTTACACCCTCTATGGAGACGATTACCGGCAGCCCGCCGCAGGAGGACTGGAATAAAACCCGAGTCATTCAGGAGACGATGCACCGTTTGGGCTTGACGGATGCGGACCGAGAGAAGATTTTGATGATGGGTGACCGCAAGTACGATGTGTGGGGCGCAAAGGAGTGCGGCATCGCTTGCGTGGGTGTGGAGTTTTTCGGCTATGCTGCCCCGAATGAACTGGTAGATGCGGGAGCAATTGCAGTGGCCCACTCTGCGGAGGAATTGGAAAATATTCTCCAACAACTATCATTTTAAAATGGCGCGTGCTGATCAGCACGCGCCATTTGACGCTAAGCGGATCAAGAGGACTTTCCTTGACCGTTATCAGATAATGTTGTACAATGCGTAAAAATGGAATGCTATGGTTGTAAGTATTTGAAGGAATAAGGCAGGGTTCAAGATGGAACATTTGATCAGGGAAAGCTTCCTGTTTCGATTGTGGCAGGAAATGATAAAGATATATCATCAAAGCAAAGTTTGTGCCTGCGTCGATGGTGTCGCTGACTGGGCGGAACGAAAGTTGGACGGCTCCTGCATCATGGGCGTGCTGTGCCGACAGGGTAAGGTTGCAAAAGCATGGGAAGCGAGTTTTGCCTGCCGGATTCTGCATGGCCTGGTGAATCTTCCCGGCATGTTGCTGCACAAGCTGTATCAATGGCTGCAGCCATTTTTTGAAGGCAGCTTTTTTGCCGGAGTGGCTTTTGAACTGGGTGAGGAAACGGCCATTGCCATGTCCTGGTTGGTGATTCTGCTTTGGTGCCTGCCCTTTAAGCGTTGGAACAATGCTTACCACTTGACGATTTTTGTCCTGTTGTTGCTGCTGTTTTATGTGCGTGGGATGCGGAATCAAAAAGCGCAGATCGCAGTGGAGCAGATCGGTTTTTATCCCATTGTATTTTTTGCAAGTGTTTGCCTTGCGGTGGTTTTTTCCGCATATCCGGCCACCTCAAAAAGATTCCTGATTTATCATATTTCTGCGGCTCTGTGCGTGATTTTGACGGCCAGTATTGTGCGAAATGAGGACGACCTAAAGCGCATGGCAGCCGGCGGCGGACTTGCAGCCACGGTGGCATCCTTATATGCGGTGTACCAGCGCATCCAGGGCGTGGAGGTCAAGGAAGCTTATGTAGATTTGGCTACAAACCCCAACATGCCCGGACGCGTGGATTCGTTTTATGACAATCCCAACACCTTTGCCGAAGTCTTGATTTTGCTGCTGCCACTATTGGTGGCATTGATGTTCTCGTCCAGACGATGGATCTCCCGCGTGATGGCGGCTGCTTGCTTTGCGGTGGGCGTTTTGGCATTGGGCATGACCTATTCCCGCGGTAGCTGGTTGGGACTGGCATGTGCCGCTGTGGTTTTTGTGTTCCTATGGCGTCCCAAGTTGATCCCGCTGTTTGCGGCGGCGTGTATTGCGTGTGTTCCGCTGCTTCCGGAAACCATTCTTACGCGCATTTTGTCCATCACAAATCTGTCCGATACCTCCACCAGCAGCCGAGTGCCTTTGTACAAGGCGGCGCTGGAGACCATCCGTTCAACTCCCATTTCCGGTGCAGGATTGGGCACAGCCACAGTGCAGCAGTATATCAAGGTGCGGAATCTGTATCATGGCAGAGCACCCTATGTCCATGCGCATAACATTTATCTGGAGATTTGGGTCGAAGCGGGCATTTTAGCCATTATAAGCTTTTTGGGCGCTATGCTGTGCAATATTAAAAACATGGCACGGACTGTGCGGCACAGCGAGAATTCCGCAGCGCGCACGATTACCGCGGCTTGCTGTGCAGCTATGTGCGGCATCATGGTGACCGGTATGGCAGACAACCCCTGGCATTATCCCCGTGTGATGGTCATTTTCTGGTTTGTGTTCGGGCTGGGCATCGCGGGCATTCGCGTCTGCACGAAAAAAGATAACTAAGCAAAAAGCACGGAGCGTAGCTCCGTGCTTTTTGCGTTAAGCTTTGGATTCCTCAACAGCTTCCAACTGTGCTACCTTTGACAAGGACAGTCCATTTCCTGTCAGATCCGCCGTTAAAACGGGGTCTGCGGGAACGGCCAAATACATGTTGTTACCGTAAGTATAGGCGCCGGAAGTGACAGCAATCACCTGACCAAGCTCATTCAGAAGTGCACCGCCGCTGCTGCCTTGTGAAATATCGGCGGTGTTCATCACGCAGGGGAGGGCGTAGCGCTCCACATCACGGGCAATGTCACTAATAATACCGTTGCTGATAGCCAGTCCCAGGCCTAAAGGATTGCCCAGAGTGTAAACCACATCACCGGGACGGATGGAGCCGGTTCCGACGACTTCTAAGTATGCAAATGCGGAAGTTGTTTGATCATCCTGCGAGGTTTTGGAGACCTTAACAACTGCAATGTCAATTTTCTTATCATAATAGATTACAGATTCGATTGGATAGGATTCTCCGGTAACAAGAGTAACGGTTGCCAAAGGGGTACCATCAATGGAATGGTAGTTGGTAACTGCCAGACCGTCCGGCGAAATAAAGAAGCCGCTGGCATTGGCGCTGGCATCGTTGGCATCAAGTTTTTCCTGTGTATCGTAATCGCTGATGCAAAACCCTGCGGCCATATAGCGGTCAGCTATCTGCCGAGCGGTGAGACGTTCCTGCGTCAGTCCCAGTGCCTGTACCGCATGGGCGGGAACCGCATTTTTCTGAAGAAGGTTCTCCAAAACAGTATGCTCTTGACCGTTGTATCGGAAGAAAAGCGCATCTGACATGGACTCAAACACGGCACCGCGTGTCATGGGACCAACATAATCTTTTGAAGCCAAGCCGATCCGACGAGCAAATACGGCAGCATCGTCATAAGAAAAGTCGCTGCGGGTATCGCTGTATCCTAACACTCGTAGCAGCATGGTAAACCATGCGTCGGCGGTAATGGCTTCGTTGGGGCTGAATACGGTTTCGGTAATGCCTTTGATCCATCCCTGCTTTGCGGCATAGTTGACGGAACGAGCCGCCCAAGTGGGAACATCACGAAAGGCAGAGCGATTGGTTTGCGCAGCAGCGGTTTTTTCCGCACCGGAAAGGCGAACCAAAAGGACAGCGGCTTGCGCCCGGGTGGTGGGAGCGTCCAAGTCGTATCCATGTCCCGTGCCTTGCACCAACCCTAAAGTGGCCAGCATAT
>JAKSQE010000096.1 GCA_024404295.1 Oscillibacter sp. | reverse complement strand
GATACTATCCGTAATCAAAGAATAAGAATATTCCTCATTGTTTTCACGGATAACCATGGACTGACCGGCGAAGTCCAACTTCTGGGCCAGATAGTTGGCTTCGGGGGAGTGGAAGCCGCAGGCATCGCACACAGCTTTGCCAATGTGATGGTAGCGACGATAGTCATAGCGCAGCTTGCCATTGCAATGAGGGCAGATCCGGACATCGTCAATGAGATTGATACAGTCAGTTACATCGGTGTCCAGCTTGTCGATGCCAAAATAGACACGTTTGTTTTCAGGCGCCACACCGCCGGAGATCAGGTCGTCTGCATTCAGCACTAGCGTGGATGCTGCAGGGATATATTTTGTCAGGATATCAGCAATGTAAGCGGGATGTGCATTGCGCATAATAGAGTCGCGGAACAGATTGGTGATGACCACATAGGTGGGCTTCACATGGGGATAGATACGGGGACTGGATCGCTCATCGACTTCCAGCACGGCGATGTCGTGGTCGTGCTTGCAGCCACCGAACAGATTGCACCCCTTCAGCAGAGCGGTGGAAATACCGGAGGCAATATTGGAACCGGCGCGGTTGCTGATCACCTTATGTCCCTCGGCTTCCAGAATGTCAGTCAGCAGATTGCTGACGGTAGTTTTGCCGTTGGTTCCCGTGACGGCAATGACGGTCTTAGGACGGCCGACATAGTGCAGAAAATCGGGGCACAGCTTCAGTGCCAGTTTGCCGGGAAAATCCGTGCCGTTATGATGAGTGATCTTTAATGCGGGAATGGACAGCTTGGCTGCCCACAGGGCGAACAGGAATCTTGCTTTTCCCATGTGTATTGCCTCCTATCCGGCATGGCCGGAAATATATATTTAATGGTTGCGCTCCAGATAAATCATCAGCGCTGTTAAGTCTGCGGGAGAAACGCCGGAGATACGGCCGGCCTGTCCCAGATCCATAGGACGAATGGCGGTAAGCTTTTCCCGTGCCTCCAAACGCAGGCCTTGAATGGCGTTGAAATCCAGATCAGGCGGCAGCTTGTGGCTCTCCATCTTTTTAAAGTCTGCCACCTGCTGCAGCTGCCGCTGAATGTAGCCCTCGTACTTGACGGAGATCTCCACCTGCTCCCGAATGTCGGCAGACAGGGCAGGCCGCTGAGGATCAAAGGGCGCCAACTCGTCATAGTGGAGCTGAGGCCGCTTCAAAAGAGAAATCAACGGGCAGCCGTCAGGGGCATCCGCTGTGCCGTGAGCGGCGAGAAAATCCGTTAGCTCCGGGGAGGGTGCCGTACCTGTATGGGTTAGGCGTTTGATTTCCCGCTCTACGGCAGCGTATTTTTCCTCCACGGCCTTTAGACGTTCTTCGGAAACAAGGCCGATCTCATAGCCTCGCTTCGTCAGACGCTGGTCAGCATTGTCTTGCCGCAGCACCAGACGATACTCGCTGCGGGAGGTCATGATGCGGTAGGGCTCATTGGTGCCTTTCGTTACCAAATCGTCCACCAGTGTGCCGATATAACTCTCGCTGCGGGAAAGGATGAAAGGATCACGACCCAACAGCTTCAAGGCGGCGTTGACACCGGCCACAAAGCCTTGTACGGCGGCTTCCTCATAACCGGAAGAGCCGTTGAACTGGCCCGCACCGTACAATCCCTGCACCGCCTTGCATTCCAATGTGGGCAGAAGTGCCAGCGGGTCGATGCAGTCGTATTCAATGGCGTAGGCCGGGCGAGTCATAACGGCATGGCGCAGACCCGGAACACTATGGAGCATCTGCAGCTGAATTTCCTCTGGCATCGAGGAGGAGAAACCTTGGATGTAAAGCTCCTCGGTGTCCAGTCCCATGGGCTCCACGAAAAGCTGATGTCGCAATTTGTCCGGAAAACGAACGATCTTCGTCTCAAAGGAGGGGCAATAGCGTGGCCCGACACCCTCGATCAAACCGGAGTACATGGGTGCCTTGTCCAAATTCTCCTGTACGATGCGCTTGGTTTCCTCTGTAGTCCAGGTCAGATAGCAAACGGCGGCGTTGTAAGGTGGCTGCTCTGTAGAGTAGGAGAATGGCAGCGGCTGTTCGTCGCCGGGCTGCAGTTCCATTTCATCGAAATCCACCGTACGGGCATTCACTCTCGGCGGTGTGCCGGTCTTGAACCGGCGAAGAGGCAATCCCAGCTTTAATAAAGAGTCTGTCAACCGCTGCGCAGCGTGCATGCCGTCCGGGCCGGAGGATTCCACACATTCGCCGATAATGGTGCGTCCGGTCAGATATGTGCCGGTGGCCAAAATGACCGATTTTACATCAAATACTGCCCCGGTAGCCAATACCACTTGAGAAACTGCACCATTTTCAGTGCGCACTTCCACGACTTCGCCCTGTCGGACGGTTAAATGCTCCTGCCGTTCCAACGTGGCTTTCATGACCGCCTGATATTTTCGACGGTCGGCTTGCGCCCGCAAAGACCACACAGCAGGGCCTTTCCCTTTGTTCAGCAAACGATATTGAATGCAGCATTTGTCTGCGGCCTTGGCCATTTCACCGCCCAAAGCGTCCAGCTCACGCACCAGATGGCCTTTGCCTGTGCCACCGATGGCGGGATTGCAGGGCATATTGCCAACGGCATCCAAATTGATGGTGAACACAATGGTCTCCAGCCCCAGTCGGGCAGCGGCCAATGCGGCTTCGATGCCGGCATGTCCCGCACCGATGACGGCGATATCAAATTGTCCGGCGTGAAATTCAGTCATATATGTCTATCCTTTGTGAAGTGTTAAAACAGCGATCTCAGGGCGGTTGAATATGCGAAAGGAAGAGCCGGAGTTGCCCAGTCCCCGGGTAACAAACAGGGAGGAGCCGTTTTCGTTATATAATCCGGCAGTATAGGAAGGAAAAAACGTGCGATCCACAGACAGCAGACCATCGGTAAACGGTAAGCGGATGATCCCGCCGTGCCCGTGACCGGACAGGACCAGATCAGCACCTAACAGGCTGTATTCCTCGACAAATTTATTATTACGGTGTGCCAGCAGCAGCCAGAAAGGGTCACCATACTCTGCAAATATCTCCACCGCTAACTGCTCCGGCGTTTTCTGATCGGCATAGCCGTTGGGATCGTCAATGCCGGCCAGCACGATCTCCGCACCGTCTCGCTCTAATGTCAAAAATCGGTTGGACAGCACGGTAACACCATGTTCGCTTAGGGTTTCCTTTAGCTCCGGCACATCGCCGATGGCCCACTCATGGTTGCCGGTGACGTAGTAGGTGGGGGCAATGGCGGTAAGCCCGTCGGCGACGGAAGCAGCATACCCCGGCGTGGAGCCGCGATAGCGGTCTTCCAGATCACCCAGATAAAAAATATAGTCTGGCTGTTGGGCGGAAACTTTTTCAAATAAATCGGCATTTCCGTCCCCAAATTCCGCCCCATGCAGGTCACTGAGCACCACGATGCGGCAGCCGTCAAAGCCATCCGGCAGGCGAGATGACACGAAGTCAAATTCGGCAGTCTGGAGGGATTGATTGCCCCACCATAGAAAAAGGATTGTTACTGCCAGAAGCAGCAGAAAAAACGGCCAAGTATGTCGCTTTTTGCGGGAATGCTCCATGCGGCACAGCCTCCTTTGGAATTCAACGTATTATTATACCACGAATACAGCAGTGTGACGAGAGAAAAATTTTAAATTCAGAAAAAACGAAAACAACAGGGTTCCGCATTCCCCGGGGACGAGCTGACAGACCCGGAATAAAATGAGAGTTTATCGCTTGATTTGGCAAAAAGATGCGAATTTGGCTTGAAATTTTGCAAAAAACAGGTAGGTCTGTCCTTGACAGAGTAATCGTTTACCAATATAATATCAATGGAAAACCAGCGGAAGATTCACCGCAAAACATAAAGAAAGGAAATGCACAGACTATGATTTATTCTACTGAAGTGCAGAACATGTGCCCGGTGGCTAAGGGCGCATATCATGGCCCGGCTCCCATCCCTGAAGAGGGCAAGTGGGTTCAGGCTAAGGAAATTAAGGATATCAGCGGTTTTACCCACGGTATCGGCTGGTGCGCTCCTCAGCAGGGCGCCTGCAAGCTGACTCTGAACGTAAAGGAAGGCGTCATTGAAGAGGCTCTGGTGGAGACCATCGGTTGCTCCGGTATGACCCACTCCGCTGCAATGGCTTCCGAGATTCTGATCGGCAAGACCATTCTGGAAGCATTGAACACCGATCTGGTGTGCGATGCGATCAACACCGCTATGCGTGAGCTGTTCCTGCAGATCGTGTATGGCCGCACCCAGTCCGCTTTCTCTGAGGGCGGTCTGGTGATCGGCGCCAGCCTGGAGGATCTGGGCAAGGGCCTGCGCAGCCAGGTGGGCACCATGATGTCCACCAAGGCCAAGGGTCCCCGCTATCTGGAGATGGCTGAGGGCTACTGCACCCGCATGGCTCTGAATGAGAATGACGAGATCATCGGCTACGAGTTTGTGAACTTGGGCAAGATGATGAACGGCATCAAGAAGGGTCTGGATGCCAACGCTGCTCTGGAAAAGGCCAAGGGTCACTATGGTCAGTGGGACAACGCTGCCAAGTACATCGATCCCCGCCACGAATAATTGAGAGGAGGACAAAATAATGGCTCTGTTTGAAAGCTACGAAAGAAGAATTGATAAAATCAATGGCGTCCTCGCTCAGTATGGCATTGCCGGCGTGGAAGAGGCTCGCGAGATGTGCAAGGCCGCTGGCTTTGACCCCTATGAGATCGTTAAGGGCATTCAGCCCATCTGCTTTGAGAACGTCTGCTGGGCATATTGCGTGGGCGCTGCCATCGCTATGAAGAAGGGCGTGAAGACCGCCGCAGAGGCTGCCTCCGCCATCGGCGAGGGCCTGCAGTCCTTCTGCATTGACGGTTCCGTCGCTGACGACCGTAAGGTTGGTCTGGGCCACGGCAACCTGGGCGCTATGCTGCTGAGCGACGAGTCCAAGTGCTTCGCCTTCCTGGCCGGCCATGAGTCTTTCGCCGCCGCTGAGGGTGCTATCGGTATCGTCCGTAACGCCAACAAGGCTCGTAAAGAGCCCCTGCGCGTGATCCTGAACGGTCTGGGCAAGGATGCCGCTCAGATCATTTCCCGTATCAACGGCTTCACCTATGTGCAGACCCAGCTGGATTACTTTACCGGCGAGCTGAAGGTGATCAAGGAGACCCGCTATTCCGAGGGCGAGCGTGCCAACGTCCGCTGCTACGGTGCTGACGATGTCCGTGAGGGCGTGGCCATCATGCACAAGGAGGGCGTGGATGTGTCCATCACCGGCAACTCCACCAACCCCACCCGTTTCCAGCACCCCGTTGCAGGCA
>JAKSQE010000095.1 GCA_024404295.1 Oscillibacter sp. | reverse complement strand
AGAATATCTGCGGAGTTGCTGCGAAACATTGCATGTGCGAAACTGAATCGCAGTACAGGGAAGGCGTCTATGTGAAGAACATGGCAGGCGTTTTATAGATACCGCCAAAACAAGATGAATATTGCATGTGTCAGAGAAAAGACATGAAAAAAAGCTCTCCATCGACTGATGGAGAGCTTTTTCGTGAATCTCAATCTTAATAGAACTTCTTGATGTAATCTTCCACATCGGCACGGCAGCCGCGGAAGGGACCCGGAGTCTCCATCTTCAGAGAAACCAGAGCGGTAGCGGTCTGCAGGGAGGTGGGAATATCGTGGGTCAGGCGCTCGTTGATGTAGCCGGCGAAAGTCGTGTCGCCACGGCCGGTACGACCAGACATATCACGAGACTTGATGGGGCAGGTGTAGATCTCCTTGCCATCATAAACCAGAACCTCGGTATTGTGAGTGATCAAAATTTCCTTAGCGCCCCAGCTATACAGAACCTTAGCAGCCTCAGCGCGATCGGTCAGACCGGTCAGGATCTCAGCCTCGGCGGCATCGGTCTTCAGGAAGCGGACATAAGGCAGCATTTCCTTCTTCTCGGGCCAATCGTGATAAACCATGCCGCCGTTTTCCACCCAACGCAGCATGCACTGCACATCGATAGCCAGCATAGCGTGCTGTGCAGCGTAGGGAATCATCTCGTTGGGGATGTCGCCGCCCACCAGACCGGCCAGATGCCAGATCTCGGCGTCGATATCGGCGGGAACCTCATTGGGCTGATAGGGAACGATCACGCTGTCCACGGTAGAGGTGCGGCGCTCACGATCCTTGGTGTGATAGACATTCTTGGTCACAAAGGAAGTGGGGCTGTGGACGGGATAGACAGTGATGTTCGGGGCATCTGCGAAAGCGGCTTTCAGATCGACCACGTTGGTGTCTGCCTTGGGCAGGACGGCAATCTTATGGCCCATGTTTGCTGCGGCAAAGCCGGAATAATAAACGGCGCCGCCGGTAGCCTTGACTGTGGTGCCATCATAGTCCACGTTTGTGTCCTGTGCCACCTCACCGATAATTAAAGAAGTGTACTTGCTCATGCGTTTTCTCCCTTTCTAATTTCCAAATCTTTATCAACAAAGGACTGGAACTCGGGGCTCCACAGCTGGAACTGGCGGGTTTCAATCATCTTTTTATACTCGAAGGAATCCTTCACGCGAGAGGGGAGAACAACGGCGGTGCGAGCCTCATCGCCGTCGCGATGGGTGTCGGAACCAGCCAGACGGAAATACTCGGGATGACGCAGGCACAGCTCCAGAGCCTTGTCGTTGTTGTTCTCATGACGGGGGTTGGCATTGATCAGCTCTGCGCCGTGAATAGCGGTCTCCTGAACGGGAGCACTACCCTTGCGGAAGGGGTGAGCGTGAATGATCAGAACCTCGTTGTGGAATTTATCATAAAATTCCTGCGCGCTCATGCAGCATGCGTAGGGATTAGAACGCAGCCACTGCTCGTCGATGCCGTAGACCAGATAGTCGTTGTCGTTCTCGGGGAAACGGAACTCTGCTCCCAGAATGACATCGAAGCCCAGCTCATCGCCGCGCTTTTTAGAAGCCTTGTAGCCGGTCAGATAATGATCCATAACATGATCCCAGTTGTGATCCACGTCAATACGGGAAAGATACTCAGGATGCAGATGGTCAGTAACCACTAAACCGGCAAAGCCGTTTTTTACATAGCGTTCCACAACGTCCGCAGCAGGCAGATGACCGCACTTGCTGGTCTCGGAGGTGTGGGTGTGGGGGTCATAACGAAAACCGTTCATATTTGTCACTCCTCTTTATATAGTACCATTAAAAAATTTATAATAAGCACAGACTTCAGTCAATTTTGCGGCAAGTACCGCGCTGAATCAGGGTTGGTGTCAAAATTTGGTGGACATAGCCCTGTGTGCCGTTCTCAATTTTATCCCACAGCATTTCTACGGCTTGTGTAGCCATCAGATGCTTGGGCTGCTCTACTGTGGTCAGGTCAATGCGAGGCAGACTGGTGGACCAAATGTTATCGAAACCAATCAAAGAGAGACGGCCGGGGATATCGATGCCCAGTTCGTCCGCCGCCTGCAGGATGCCAATCGCGTTAGAGTCTGTCGATGCAAGAATTGCTGTATAGTCAATAGGCTGAGAGAAAAGCTCGATAGCCATTTGATAACCGTTTTCAATGGAGGATTGGGGATAAGTGCTATTGAAAAAGCGCTCCTGCAATCCATATTTTTGGCAGGCTTTGCGATAGCCGTCTGCACGGAGTTGGTGCGTCGTAGAGCGACGCTGACCAAAGTATAAGATGTCACGGTGACCCAGGCTATACAAATACTCTGTCCCCAGATAAGTACCTTTTGTGTTGTCAACAGCTACGTAACTTTGAGGGTGATCACGAAGGTTCTCGGACAAAAAGACAACAGGAACCTGCTCGGTGTACGCCTGAATATTCTCAAAGGTCTTAGGGCTTTGAGGACAGATCAAAATGCCATCCACCTGCCGGCCCAAAAGGAGCTTTACAACAGCCTTTTCCTGCTTCAGATCAGGGCCGGAGTTGCACAGCATGATATTGTATCCGTGTGCGCGAGCGCAAGTTTCGGCATAGTACGCCAATTCCGACATGAACTGGTTGTCGATGGAGGGGACAACAAAGCCAATCAGATCCGTTTTTTTCTTCACCATAGAACGGGCGACATAATTGGCGGTATATCCCATTTCATCGCACAATTTAATAATGCGCTCTCTCGTCTCGCTTCCGATTTGAGAGCTGCCGGAAAGTGCACGGGAAACGGTGGCATATGATACATTTGCGGCCTTTGCGACGTCTTTCAATGTAATATTCTTCATGATCAAATTACCTCGCGGCAGTAAGTGTAAACGTTTCCGACCGTGGACAATAAAAAAAGAGACAACTTTTTGCTCCATTTAAGCATATATGATTTTTCTTGTCATGTCAACAGAATTCTCATATTTCTCAATCCTTTTTGGGCAGAAAAGAGAAAAAAGTTTGCTTAATTTAGCATTTGCGATATTGACATTTTCCTATCTTCTCATTTATAATGGTTTCAACGGAGCGCAAACGTTTGCACTTGTGCTGAAATGTTCGCTTTTTCGTTACTTCCTGCTTTTTGTTCGGAAAGGAGCAGAAACTTGATTCGTGCGGTTTTATTTGATGTGGGCGGAACACTCCACACAGTTCAAAGGGACCCGGGACTGGCAGATCGCTTTTCCACGACTTTGAAGCAGAAGCTGCAGGAGGTTGGGGTTTCTCTCCCGATAGAAGTGCCTGCGCTGTCTGCGTTGCTGGGCGAAAATGCCGAGCGCTATAAACAGTGGTCGCAAGACACACAGTTGGAACTGCCAAATGTGCAGATTTGGAATGAGTACTATTTAAAAGAGTTTCAGATACGTGACGCAGTTTCGGATCCTATTTCGGAGGCGATATCGGTCCTCTATGATGCCACCCGCGTTCACAACGTTCCTCAGCCGGATCTGCTTGAGACTATGGAGGCACTTCGGAAACAGGGAATGATCCTTGGCGTGATCTCCAATATCATTTCCACGACATTTGTCCCCAAAGTTCTGGAAGATTACGGCATTGCATCTTACATGTCCTGCGTGATTATGTCGGAAGGCGTGGGAGTGAGAAAACCCAACCCGGCAATTTTCGAGATTGCGGCGAAGCAAGTTGGCGTCCCTCTGTCGGAAATGGCCTATGTGGGCGACACCCTTTCCCGGGACGTTTTGGGCTGCCGAAACGCCGGTGTGGGGCTGTCCATCCAAATCAGCAATCCATCCATTGCCCATCGGGATGTGGCATTTGTTGATACGGTGACCCCGGATTATCTGATTCATAAACTCAGTGAGATACCCGCGATTATTGCGGCACAAAATACATAACATCATTTATTTTTAGATATTGAAATGGGAGGCGCATTATTATGAGCAAAGACATTCAGACAATTTTCTTCGACGTGGGCAACACCCTGCGTATCGTCAAGAAGGACCAGGCATTCATCGACGCTGCTGAGGCTGGCCTGATGGAGCTGATCCAGACCAAGGAGACCCATGACGAGCTGTTTGCTAAGCTGGAAGAGCGTTGGAAGAAGTATCGCAAGCTGTCCAAGGATACTCTGCTGGACGCTTCCGAGGGTGAGCTGTGGACTCAGTACATGCTGCCCGATTACGAGCCCAACATGGTGTTCGCCAACGCTGCTAAGCTGACCCGCCTGTGGCGTGACCATGATGGCCGCCGCGTGGCCCGTGAGGATGCTGTGGAGACCATCAAGGAGCTGTGCGCTCGTGGCTATACCCTGGGCATCATTGCCAACACCGTGACCGAGACTGAGATCCCCGATTGGATGGCTGAGGCTGGCGTGGCTCAGTGCTTCAAGACCACTCTGCTGTCCTCTAAGGTTCGTCTGCGCAAGCCCAACCCCGAGATTTATCACCTGGCTTGCCGCTGCATTGGCACTCCTGAGGCTAACTGCGCTTATGTTGGTGATAACCCCGTCCGTGACGTGGAAGGCACCCAGGCTGCCGGCTTCGGTATGATGATCCGTATCGACGAGCCCGACACCCTGAACATGGAGAAGGCTACCGGTAAGGAGTTCACTCCCGACCACGTCATTACCTGCCTGAGCGAGCTGCTGGACATCTTCCCCCCCAGAGCATAAGAGGAGGCACATCTGATGATGGAGAAAAAGTTTAAGGCCGTATTCTTCGACCTGGGCGGCACCCTGCGTATTGCCCTGAAGGACGAGGCTTATATGAAGCATGCTCGCCGCAAGATGGCTGAGCTGGCCGGCACGGATATGCCCTACGAGGAGTTCTATCAGCTCATCGAGGATCGCTACGAGCCTTATCGTAAGTGGGCTCTGGAAGAGTTCAAGGAGTCCAACGACGAGGAGCTGTGGTGCAAGTGGCTGCTGCCCGATTTCGATCAGGCAAAGATCAAGCATCTGAGCCATGAGCTGAGCTTCCAGTATCGCCAGTCCAAGGGCCGCCGTGTGGTGGTCGATGGCGGCTTTGAGGTCATCAAGGGCCTGCACGAGCGTGGCTACAAGCTGGGCATTATCTCCAACCTGATCGGCGAGACTGAGGTTCCCGATTGGCTGGAAGAGGACGGCCTGGATCAGTACTTTGACAGCGTGATTCTGTCCTCTGTTGTCGGTATGCGTAAGCCTGGCTTTGAGATCTATCAGCTGTGCGCCAAGGCAATGGGCGTGGAGCTGGCTGAGTGCGTGTCTGTTGCCGATAACCTTGAGCGCGATCTTCCCGGCGCTAAGAAGGCAGGCGTGGGCTGCAACATCAT
>JAKSQE010000094.1 GCA_024404295.1 Oscillibacter sp. | reverse complement strand
CACGGCCATAAAGCTCAAATACATTGTCTTCGTCTTGGGCGACATACTTGGAAGAAACATAACCCACCAGACCGTTGCAGTTAATGCGGTACCAATCGGGATTAGAAGTATCCAAAACAGCAATCGGCTCGTCTTTAGCCAAGCGAGCAACAACGGATGCATTTAGAGAAGCTGCGCTGCGAAGGTTCAGGTTGGAACCGGTAGTATTGCCAACGGCAATCGCATAATCTCCCTCTGCTGCAGAAGCAAAAGCTGTCATCATCATAACAGCCAAAGAGGAGAGTACCAGCGTTTTTAACAGTTTTTTTGAAAAATTCATTGGTACAAGTCCTTTCTCAGTCAGTAGATATTACTTTTCCTTTCCGGCGAGCGCACGCTCCAGCCAGATAGCCGCAATGTCCATCGCATCATAAAGGTTATCTTTTTCACTCTTCTTTACTACGCGGTCACGAGAACGAAGAGATGCATCAGTCAGCTGCAACTGGATGGAAACCTTTGTAGCAACATCTAAATCCTGCTCTTTTTTGGTGGAGAGGACCTGCATCATAATAATATACTTATCAGACATGGAACCGTAGTAAATCAGGTTATCAATACGGCGCAGAGGATGGCCTTTGTAATTCAGGCCTTCTGCCTTAGCAGCATTTGTTTCTGCCATGAAAAAACACTTCCTTAAATAATTACAATTTGTTACTATTGGATATCCTAACAGATTTTATCTTTTTTGTCAACGAAATGGGCAAAATTTTTCAAAAAAAGAAAAAATGATTTACCAAAAAATTGCAAAAATGGCAAATTATTAAAAATGTATTTTTTGAGAGCCAATCAAGAAAAGTTACAAAAGAAATACAGGAAGGGGAACGTTTTATTGAAAAAAATATAGTTTTCGCAACTTTTTGAATGGCAAAAAGCGAAAATTGCTTCATTTGACCTGCTAAAGAATATACCCACGAAGCATTGCTTCGTGGGTAAAACAGACAGTAAAATTATTGGCCCAGATACTTTCGTACAAGAATTTGCAGCAATTCATCTCGGTCTAACTTACGAATTAAAGTGCGGGCATTGAGATGATTTGTGATATAAGTGGGATCTTCTGACAAAATGTATCCGACGATCTGATTGATGGGATTGTAGCCTTTTTCTTCCAGGGCCTGATAGACGGTAGTAAGAATATGATGAATTTCAGAATCTCTTTCATCAGCAATACTAAATTTGCGAGTATAGTCATCCATAGGAACACCATCTTTCGTTTACGATGAAAATAGTATACTCTTTTTTGAAAAAACTGTAAAGAAAAAATCAAAAAAACACATTATTTTTTTGATGAATTCTATCCGTAAATAAAAATTGTCCCTCTCCTTGATCGGAGAGGGACAATAACAATTTAACGCAGAACGGCGCCCAGTTCTCTTTCCAGCAGAGCCAGAACGCTCTTGACATCAGCGTCGGCTTCCTCAGCGGTCAGGCTGCGGTCATCGGCACGGAGCGTCAGATTGAAAGCTACGCTCTTCTTGCCAGGGGCAATGCCTACACCGGTGTAGATGTCAAACAGAGTAACTGCCTTCAGCAGGCCCTTGGCACCGCGGCGGATGCAGTCCTCCAACTCGCCGACAGTGACAGCCTTGTCGCAGACCACGGCAATGTCACGCGTAACAGCAGGGAACTTGGGCAGAGCCTGATAGACGGGGTCGGCACCCTTGGTAGCATACAGAGCGTCAAAGGACAGCTCAGCGGCATACAGTTCGGTGTCCACGCCGTAGTTTTTGGCAACATGGGGATGAAGCTGACCCACAGTACCTAACAGCTTGTCTCCGCTGAACACCACAGCGCAGCGGCCGGGATGATAGGAAGGATTGGTTCGGTCTGCCACAAATTTTACATCAGAAATACGCAGATCCTTCAAAATGGTTTCCACCACGCCCTTGATGGAGAAGAAGTCCATATCAGCACCGTAAGCGCCCAGAGACAACACCTTAGGTTCATCTGCCAGACCATCGGCACGCTTGAAGTAGGTGCGGCCCAACTCGTACAGCATTGCGGACTTGTTGCGGAAGTTGTAGTTGCGGGTCAGAATCTCCAGCATGGAGGGGAGCGTGGTGGTGCGCATGATGGAGGTATCTTCGCCCAGAGGATTCAGAATCTTCAAGGAATCACGCAGAGCAGAATCGGCGGGCAGGTCGATTTTGTCATAGTAGGTGGGGCTGATGAAGGAGTAGGTAATGATCTCGTTGTAACCGGCGCTGCGGCACACCAGACCCAACTCATTTTCCACCTTCTGCACTTCGTTGTAGCCACGGCGCTCGGTCAGACCGTTGGACAGCGTGTCGGGGATCACATTGTAGCCATAGAAACGAGCCACTTCCTCTGCAATGTCAGAGTAGTGCTCCACGTCGCTGCGCCAGGAGGGAACGGTGATCTGATCGCCGTCGAGCTGGAAGTCCAGAGACTCCAGAATGCGGCGCATCTCAGCTTCGGAAACGTCAGTGCCCAGCAAGCCGTTGACCTTTGTGGGCTCCAGTTTCAGGATGGTAGGATTGGAGTCCTTGGCAATGACATCCATCACGCCGTCAACGACTTCGCCGGCACCCAGCAGTTCTACAAGTTCACAGGCGCGTTCCACGGCCTTCATGGTGTTCATGGGGTCCAGACCCTTTTCGTAGCGGGAGGAGGCGTCGGTACGCATATTCAAAGCAGCAGCGGTGCGGTGGATGGAAGTGCCGTTGAAGTTGGCGGACTCAAACAGGACCATGGCAGTATCGCCCACGATCTCGCTGTTGGCACCACCCATGACGCCGGCCACGCAGACGGGCTTGTTTTCATCGCAGATGCACAGCATATTGGTGGTCAGTTTGCGCTGATTGCCGTCCAGAGTCTGGATGGTTTCGCCTTCACGGGCAGTACGGACAATGATATGACCACCGTCCACGCAAGAGAAGTCAAATGCGTGCATGGGCTGACCGTATTCCAGCATGACATAGTTGGTAATATCCACGATGTTGTTGATGGGGCGGACGCCGCTGTTGCGCAGACGCTCACGCATCCAGGCGGGAGAAGGCTGGATCTTGACGTTCTTTACCATACGGGCGGTGTAACGGGGGCAAAGGTCGCCGTCTTCGATGTCGATGTCCACCATTTCGGCAATGCTGCCGCCGCAGCCCTTGACCTCAGGCGTGTGCAGATTCATAGGACGGCGGAAGGTGGCGCTGGCCTCACGGGCAAGGCCGATGACGCTCAGGCAGTCGGGTCGGTTCGGGGTGATCTCAAATTCTACGATGGAATCGTCGAAACCAATGACTTTGGCCATATCGTCACCGGGCTGAATATTCTCTTCATTCAGAATCCAGATTCCGTCGGTAATGCAGTGAGGGAACTCTGCTTGCTCAGCGTGCAGATCGGCCAGCGTGCAGATGGATTCGGATTTAGTGTTGTAAGCTACCATATCGCCTTCGTGCAGGTTCTGGCAAGCGGTGTCAACCATGGCAGTAACGCCGTTGATGTCTAGCACCACATGATACTGACCGTAAGCGGTGGTGGCACACTCCAAAACCTTCGCAGCTACCACAGGGCCATAGATCTTGTGACCGGGTTGTACGTCAGCGGGAACAGAGGGCTTTTCGGGATCAAGAGGCTTGTAATCGTTCAGCAGGGCGGCGGGAGTGATCGCAGCATAGGGATAATCGTGGTCTGCGGTAAGTCCCATCTCCTTCAGGGAGCAGAGCATGCCGTTGGAAGGCACACCGCGCAGCTTGCCTTTTTCAATCTTAATGCCGCCGGGCAGCAGGGACTTGTGCAGAGCGGCGGGAACCAGATCACCCACATGGATATTCCATGCGCCGGTAACGATCTGAACGGGCTCTGCCTGACCAACGTCAAGTTGGCAGACCCACATATGGTCAGAATCAGGGTGATGCTCCATAGAGAGGATCTTGCCAACCACAACATTTTTCAGCTCATCTGCTGGGCAGGTAATGGTCTCTACCTTGGAGCCGGAGAGGGTCATTTCGTCATTAAATTCCTTGTCGGAAATATCGTGCAGGTCAACATACTCGTTGAGCCATTTTCTGCTTAAAATCATTGTTTCGTCTCTCCTTTCTCAGAACTGCTCCAGGAAGCGGATATCGTTTTCAAAAATCAGACGCAAATCGCTGATTTTGAAGCGACCCATAGCAAAACGCTCCAGACCCATGCCGAATGCAAAACCGGAATACTCATCGGGATCAATGCCGCAGTTGCGCAGCACCTTAGGATGGACCATGCCGGCGCCCAACACCTCGATCCAACCTTCGCCCTTGCAGGTGGGGCAGCCTTTGCCGCCGCACTTGTGGCACTGCAGGTCGACCTCACAGGAGGGCTCGGTGAAGGGGAAGTGGTGGGGACGGAAACGGGTGACGGACTGAGGACCGTAGATTTTCTTGATCACGGCATTTAGTGTACCCTTCAGGTCAGCCATGGTGATATCCTTATCCACCACCAGACCTTCGATCTGGTGGAACATGGGAGAGTGCGTGGCATCCACCTCATCCTTACGGTACACACGGCCGGGAGAGATCATGCGGATGGGCACACCGTGCTCTTCCATAGCGCGGATCTGCATGGGAGAGGTCTGGGTGCGCAGCAGGATCTTGGAATCCTCAGTCAGATAGAAAGTATCCGTCCAGTCACGGGAGGGGTGAGACTCGGGGGCGTTCAGCTTGGTAAAGTTGTAGTCCTCCAATTCCACCTCGGGGCCGTCCATGATCTCAAAACCCATGTCCAGGAAGACCTGCTTGATCTCGTCCAAAACGGTATACATGGCATGCTTGTGTCCGATCTCCACAGGCTTGCCGGGAATCGTGACGTCGACAGTCTCGGATTCCAGCTTGGCTGCCAGAGCCTTTTCGGCCAGGACGGAGGACTGTGCCTCAATGGCGTTTTCCAGAGCGGCGCGGACTTCGTTGGCCATCTGGCCCATGATGGGACGCAGTTCGGCGGACAGACCGCCCATCTGCTTCAAAACAGCGGTCAGCTCACCCTTTTTGCCAAGATACTTGACACGCAGAGCATCCAGGTCGGCAGCAGCCTGCGTGCCGGCAATGGATTCCAACGCGCCTTTGCGAATGGCTTCCAATTGATCTTTCATCGTGCTTCTCCTTTATCTATTGTAATTTTCATTTTAATATATCAGAAAGCGATACGCTCATGGTAATCGTGTAGCGGGGGAGGTTATGCGTACCCTTGGATAAATCTGCTGTTGCGGATTCTGTAAGCAGGGTAACAGGAAATAAATGATGAATCAGAGCAATAGAATATCTATCGCTGGCACCGAATGGATAAGCAAAGCAGGTGGGAGCAACGCCGAGGTTTTCCGTCAGAACGTCATAACTTTTCTGAATGTCGTCAAGAACGCGGATCTGGAAATCGGCATCCGATTCCCCAGGTCTGC
>JAKSQE010000093.1 GCA_024404295.1 Oscillibacter sp. | reverse complement strand
AAACCACAAATTTCTAAAAGTTTTTTAGAAGAAGTTGGTTGGCAAAAAGCTGTCTTCAAAAGCAGGGGATTGTCTTTTAGGGTAAAGACGGTTAAACAGCGTTCGACGTAATGGCATTGACCGGACATCCGTTGGCGGCATCAAATGCCTGTCGGGTCTGTTTAAGGTCCTCCGGCTGACGGATCACCGTGGATACGTTCCCTACAATCTTAAAAACTCCGGGTACTGCTGCAACGCACATTCCGCAGCCAATGCAGCGGCTACCATCAACCTGAATCATGAGCAATTCCTCCTTGCGTCAGATATAATTATTATATCAAATCGATCGAGGTGTGTATATACCCGTTTTCTTAAAAAACAGTCCATGGAAAGAAAACCAAACTTAGAAATTTTTGTAACGGTTTGTTCATTTACAGTAAAGCACGTCTGTGATATCCTAACGGAGTAATTGTACGTTTCCACCCGAGCGAAAGGAGAAGACCATGAAAACCTTGAAAAAACCGCTGTCATTGCTTCTGGTATTGGCGCTGGCTTTGGGACTGACGGTTCCTGCAGCAGCATCGGAGGCGATGGGCGAAGATTTATCTGCGAAGGACACCTTGCTGCATAACCGAACACAGCTTTCCACCAATGTGTTCTGGAGCACAGCCTATTCGGACCTTCGCACAGAGAATTTGATCACTTATGAACCCAATAAGACGGTGAAACCCATTGTTACCGCCGGAGATACCATGACAGATTGCACTGCAGTATCTACGGCAGCGCAGGCTCTGGAGGCGCAGGGATATCGTGTAGTGGCCGGCATCAATGGCGATTTTTATAATACCGGCAATGGCTTACCCATCGGCATAGTGGTGACGGAGGGAAAACTCCGCACCAGCGACGGCGGCTATTATGCTGTGGGATTCCGGTCAGATGGAACGGCCCTAATCGGAAAGCCCGGTGTTACGGCACAGGTTGATTTGGGTTACGGCGTAGATGGCGGATACGGAAACGTCACAGAACTGATCCGTCCCATTGCCGGCATCAATAAAGCGCGCGTCAGCGGCGGCGGAATATATCTATATACATACGATTTCAATAGCCGCCATACAACGGGAACAGTGGATGCAGGTGTCAATGTGCTTTGCACGATCACATCCGGCGAAGTTGCCATCGGCAGTCGGGTGACTGCTTACGTGGAGCAGATTCAAGATGGCCCCGGAGCTGTCAGCCTTCAGCCGAATCAGATCGCTTTGTCCGTTCACGGAGAGGCCAACAGCTATTATGTGGATGCATTGCGTAATTTGCAGGTGGGTACAGAGATCACGGTGCATATTTCCGCCAACGAAGGTTGGGACGAAGTAGAATATGCCGTAGGTGCACTGTATTCCCTGGTGGAAAACGGTACGCTGAAAAGCGATTTGCCCACAGGGGTGAACCCTCGCACCGCCATTGGTCAGAAGGCGGATGGAACGATCGTGTTCTATACGATGGACGGAAGAAAGAGCGGCTATTCTGTCGGCAGTTCTCTGACGCAAGTCGGTGAGCGTCTGATGGAATTGGGCTGTGTGAATGTGTTGGGATTGGACGGCGGCGGCTCCACCAATCTGGCGGTGACAACACCGGACAGCACCACGGCAACGATTTATAATCGACCCTCCGAATCGAACCGAAAGGTCACCAACCAGGTCTTTTTGGTGGCATCCAATCGCCCCAGCGGTACATTGCACCACTTCTATGTGAGCGCTGCAAATGATTACGTATTGGCCGGAAGTTCTGTGCAGATCACGGCTACAGCGGTGGATAGCAACTACATACCGATGAATAAGACCTACACATTGTCTGCATCGGCCGGCAGCATAACAGACAACGTTTTGAAGACCCCGAAAGTGGCGGGAGATATTACGGTGAAGGCCTCCAGCGGCAGCAAAAGCGGACAAACGATCATTCACGTTGTGGATACACCGGATGCGATCACCATGAAAAACGGTACAGCTTCTGTGTCCAGCCTAACGGTAACGCCGGGAGCAAAGCTGTCCCTCAGCGGTGAGGCGGTATGGAACCACCTGCCCGTCAAGGCAGACCCTGAGGCATTTACGTGGTCGCTCAGCGGAAATATTGGAATGATCGATGAGGGCGGTAAGTTTACTGCTTCGGCTCCCGGCGAGGGAACAATCACGGTATCCGCCGGCCGAAACAGCGTGACCATTCCGGTCACGGTGACCAGAATCCCGCTGAAGACGTTGGATGGCTTTGAAAACGGAACCGGTACCGTGGGCTACGGGATGGGCATTCAGTCAGAATGGAAAACCGATGCAGAATATGTGCGCTTTGGCAGAGGTGCTTTGGGTCTGACTTACTCCGATTTGGAATATGATGGACGCGCAAGTATCAACGCTTATTACGAGATCCCTGAACCCTATGACGCTGTGAATCTGTGGGTTTATGGTGATGGATCCGGAAACGATCTGATGATGGAGACGGATGGTGCAAGTCAACGGATCTGTACGTTGGATTTCACCGGTTGGAAGCAGATCAATGTTCAGATGCCGGAAACTGCGACGTATATCGAGGGCTTCGCCGTACAGGGCGTCATGGTGGATGCGTTAAACGAGGAGACCGGGGAGTTTGCCTCTATCCTGACCACAGCAAACAGCGGAAAGATTTATATGGATCAGATGGTCGCGGCTTTTCAGGGGACCATGGACCGGGAAGTGCCCGAGATCACAGCGGAAGCAGATAGTGAGGCAGCAGTAGTCCGAGCGAAGATCAGTGACCGTGTGGATGGTGTTCTGCCGGCCGGCAGCGTGGTGGCAACCTATAACGGAAGCACCATGGCAACTGCCAACTATGACGCAAAAAACGGCCAGATGACGATATATCTGCCGGAACTGGGTGAAAGCCATGAGGCAGGTCGTGTCACCATCATTGCCCGAGATGCCTCCGGCAATATCGGCCGTGCCAGTGTGGACATTGCCCCTGTTGGCGTGGAACACAAATTTACGGATATCCAGAGCAACTGGGCAGCTACTTATATCGACTATCTGTATAACGCAGGCGTGACCACCGGATATACCGATGGCAGTTTCAAGCCGAACCAGAATATCACCCGTGCGCAGTTCGCGGTGATGCTGTACCGATATTTGGGGTTGAACGAGAGCGCTTATGCCAACGTGGAACTGCCTTTTGCAGATCTGAATCAGATTGCGGACTATGCACTGCCGGCAGTTAAGGCGCTTTATACAGAGGGCGTTATTAACGGCACAACAAAGAATGGGCGGCTATACTTTGAGCCCAATATGTCCCTGACCCGTGCGCAGGCCGCCACCATGATCGGCCGGACACAGGAAAAAGGCTACGCCGTGGCGCAGCTGACGTTTACGGATACAGCGAAGATCCCTGCCTATGCCACCTATTACATTCAGACTATGGTGGCGCAGGGAATCATCAGCGGCTATACGAACGGCAGTTTCCAACCGAATAGCAATATTACGCGTGGCCAGATGGCAAAGATCCTTTACACGCTGATGTAACAAAACAGGACCTCGGTGCAAATGCACCGAGGTCCTGAACCATTCAGAAACCAATCAGATATCTCTGCGGCCTTCCAAAGCCCGCATCAGTGTGGCATCATCGGCAAATTCCAGATGACCGCCTACGGGAATGCCGTATGCAAGGCGGGTGACACGTACGTCAAAAGGTTTCAACAGCCGCGCCAGATACATGGCAGTCGCTTCGCCCTCCGTGTCGGGGTTCGTGGCCATAATGACCTCATGAATATCGCCCTTTGAGACGCGTTCCAGCAGCGGCTTAATGGCCAGATCGTCCGGCCCCACATGGTTCATGGGAGAAATGACGCCGTGAAGCACATGGTAATGACCATGATACTCTCGACTGCGCTCGATCGCCACCACATCTCTGGGATCAGCCACTACGCAGATGGTGCTGCTGTCTCGCTTGGGGGAAGAGCAGATGGGGCACAGGCCGCCGGCGGTGAAATTTTGACATACGGGGCAGCAGGTGACGCTGTGCTTTGCATCTAAAATGGCGTCAGCGAACTCTTTTGCTTCGCTTTCCGGCAGGCCCAACACATGAAATGCCAGACGCTGGGCGCTTTTGCTGCCAATGCCCGGCAGACGGGCGAACTGCTCCACCAATTTTTCAAGAGGTGCGGGGAAGTATTCCATGCGTACGTTCTCCTTGTGGTTTGGATTAGCCTCTCAGCTCGACAATACGTGCGGGGATATCGGCTGCCTTATAGACTGCGCTGCCGGCAACCAACACGTTGGCACCTGCATCAATACAGGTCTTGCAGGTGTCGGGAGCTACGCCGCCGTCCACTTCCAACTCACAGGCGGGGTTCTTCTCGTCAATCAGCTTGCGGATAGCGGTGACCTTTGGCATCATATCAGCCATGAACTTCTGACCGCCAAATCCGGGCTCTACCGTCATGACCAGAATGAGCTCCACCTTATCCAGGAAAGGAAGGACTGCCTCTGCGGGGGTCTTGGGCTTCAGCACGATGCCGGCCTTCTTGCCCTTGGCATGAATGGCATCGATCGCCTTGTGCGTGTTTTCTTCGGTGTCAGACTCCACATGGACGGTGACCAAATCAGCGCCGGCGTCACAGAACTGCTCCACATAACGCACCGGCTCGGTGATCATCAGATGGACGTCCAGAAACATGTCGGTGACCTTGCGGATGGACTGCAGCACGGGAATGCCGATGGAGATATTGGGCACGAACACACCGTCCATTACGTCCACGTGGACATAATCGGCAGTCTCAATTTTCTTGATGTCGCGCTCCAGATTGGCAAAATCGGCAGAAAGGATGGAAGGTGCGATCTTAATCATGGGAAAGACCTCATTTCTATAAAGAATACATATTATAATCGCAAGGACAGGGATTCTTCCCTGCGTGACCCGGGGACACAGGGGCGCATAGGATATGGCAAGCGGCCAGTGCGTCCCCCTTGAGAACGATTTGCAGCGACTTGCCCCGGGAGTGGCGCCGCCGCTTTTTGGAATAGAGAGCCGGCAGAAATGCGCTGCCGGCTCTCAGCGGATTTTGCAGCTTTAGTGTATCAAACTCTTATTGGAAAAGCAACCAAACGTGCAAAATTTTGCCCTGTTGCAAATGCAATATATTTTTTTGCGAATGCAACGTATCCTAAAACTATCAAAAGCGGACAAGCTAAAAGGGAAGGCGGCGAAAATATGCCATATGATGTGCTGGTAATTGGCGGTGGGCCTGCTGGACTGTCGGCTGCCATCAATGTGCGGGCCAGAGGTCGCAGCGTACTGGTGGTGAGCAACCCTCCGGAAGAAAATCCCCTTTGGAAATCCGAAAAAGTGGACAACTATTTAGGAATGCCCGGCGTTCGTGGGCAGGAAATGTTGGAAACCATGCGCCACCATGCAGAGACAGCAGGGGAGGAATTTAGAACCGGCCAAGTTCTGACAGCCAAG
>JAKSQE010000092.1 GCA_024404295.1 Oscillibacter sp. | reverse complement strand
CAATCAAAAATACAGAAAGGACAATCAAACATGATGCAAAATCGTACTCATAACTGCGGCGAGCTGCGTCTGGCCGATGCCGGCAAGTCCGTCAAGATCTCCGGTTGGATGGAGAATGTCCGTGAGGTTTCCTCCGCTCTGGCTTTCGTGGTCGTTCGTGATTTCTACGGCACCACGCAGGTAGTTGCCGAGACCGAGGAGATGGTCTCCACTTTCAAGGCCATCACCAAGGAGTCCACCATTTCCGTGGAAGGCGTTGTCCGTGAGCGTGACAGCAAGACCAACAAGATGGCCACCGGCGACATCGAGATCGTCCCCAGCAAGGTAGAGGTTCTGGGCAAGTGCATTCACAACGAGTTGCCCTTCCAGATCAACCGCAGCCGCGAAGCCGACGAGTTGCAGCGTCTGAAGTATCGCTATCTGGATCTGCGCAACCCCGATGTGAAGAAGAACATCATCCTGCGCTGCCAGGTGGTGGCTGCCCTGCGCAAAGCCATGATGGAGCATGACTTCCTGGAGATCACCACCCCCATCCTGACCGCTTCTTCTCCCGAAGGTGCACGTGACTACCTGGTGCCCGCTCGTAAGCACCCCGGCAAGTTCTATGCTCTGCCTCAGGCTCCCCAGCAGTTCAAGCAGCTGCTGATGACCTCCGGCTTTGACCGTTACTTCCAGATCGCTCCCTGCTTCCGCGATGAGGATGCTCGTGGCGACCGCTCTCCCGGCGAGTTCTATCAGCTGGACATGGAGATGGCTTTCGCCTCTCAGGAGGATGTGTTCTCCGTTTGCGAGGACGTTTTGCCTCCCATCTTCGCCAAGTTCGGCACCTATGACATTGCATCCGAGGCTCCTTTCCGCCGTATCGCTTATCTCGATGCTCTGGAGACCTACGGCTCCGATAAGCCCGATCTGCGTATCGACCTGACTGCCACCAACATCTCCTCCCTGTTTGCTGAGAGTGAGTTTGAAGTGCTGAAGGGCCAGACCGTTAAGGCCGTTGCCATCTCCAACTGCACCCTGACCCGCAAGCAGGTTGAAAAGCTGCTGACCGACTGCGAAGTGCAGTCCGGCTCCAAGGGTTACTGGTTCAAGGTGGACGAGAAGGGCGAGCTGGCCGGCGGTATCGCCAAGTTTGTCAACAAGGATGAGGCTGCAAAACTGCTGAATCTGGCTCCCAACACGCTGGTGGTGGTCGCCGCCGGTGAAAGCGCCACCAAGTCCGTTGGCGTCATGATCAAGACCTTTGGTGCCGCCTGCGAGGGCCACATGGACAAGGAGCGCTATGAGTTCTGCTGGATCGTAGACTTCCCCATGTATGAGATCGGCGATGAGTCCGGCGAGCTGGAATTCTGCCACAATCCGTTCTCTATGCCCAAGGGCGGTCTGGAAATGCTGGAAAAGGCCGAGCGCGGCGAAGTAGATCCCCTGTCCATCATGGCCGACCAGTATGATCTGGTCTGCAACGGCATTGAGCTCTCCTCCGGTGCTGTTCGTAACCACGATCCCGAGATCATGATCAAGGCTTTTGAACTGGTGCGTTTGGGCGAGGACGACGTGAAAGCCAAGTTCCCCGCTATGTATAATGCGTTCACCTATGGTGCTCCCCCCCATGCAGGTATTGCCCCCGGCGTTGACCGCATGGTCATGCTGCTGGCCGGTGAGGAGTCCATTCGTGAGATTATTCCCTTCCCCATGAACAAAAATGCTCAGGACGTCATGATGGATGCTCCCTCCACTGTCACCCAGGCTCAGCTGGACGAGCTGCACATCGCTATCGTCAACGTGGAAGATTAACATCTATTCCGTCTCTCTAAGGCGCATTGCTTCGGCAATGCGCCTTCTTTCTTGCGGCAAAGGATCCCGTATGATATAATATTGTCAACAAACAAAGGAGGTAGCAGATGAAAAAATATCTTATTATGATGCTCTGTTTTTTGCTGCTGATCTCCGGATGTACAAAAAGTTCTGATGGTTCATCCGTTGCGGAACCGCCGACGGAGGAAGCGGAGGAAGTTGTACCCGCCCTGTCACCCGAAGAGATGGCAGAATTAGAACGACAGGCAGAGGAAACACGGCTTGCTCAGGAAGTGGAAGATGCGCTGAAGCATCTGACATTGGAGGAAAAAGTGGGGCAGCTGTTTTTTGCTGCCTGCCCTGCCACGGATGCGCCAAGTGCCGTCACACAATACCATTTAGGCGGTATTTTGCTTTTTACCCGAGATTATCAAGACATATCCGGCAACTGGCTGACTGCAGAAACCTTTGCAGAAAAAATCTCTTCCCTGCAAACCGCAGCACAGGACGACACAGGCATTTCCCTGTTTATCGGTTCCGATGAAGAGGGCGGCACGGTAACCCGTGCCAGCCGAAATCCCAACCTGTTTGAAAGCAAGTTTCCCTCTCCTCAAACCCTGTATCAAACGGAAGGCCTGGAGGGACTACTGATAAAAACCACTTCTTTCAACGAACAGCTTCTATCCTACGGTGTGAACGTCAACTTTGCACCGGTCTGCGACATTTCTACGCATTCCACCGACTTTATCTACGACCGCTCCTTTGGTCAGGATGCCGCCGCCACAGCAGACTACATTTCGCAGGTTGTAACTGCAATGGGCAGCGCAGGAGTGGGCAGCGTACTGAAGCATTTTCCCGGATACGGTAGCAATGTTGATACCCATACCGGCATTGCTATGGATACACGGCCTTATGAACAATTTACCGCAGAGGACTATCTGCCTTTCCTTTCCGGTATTGATGCCGGCGCACCCTTTGTACTGGTGAGCCATAATATCGTCACCTGTCTGGACGAAGCTTACCCCGCATCCCTCTCCCCTGCGTGGCACGTTCAGCTCCGTTCGCATTTGGGCTTTGATGGAATCATTTTGACCGACGATTTGAATATGGGAGCCGTACAATCCTACGCCAAAGAGGGGAACATTGCCGTACTCGCCCTGCAAGCCGGAAACGATATGATTGTTACCACAGACTTTGAACAGCAGATTTCCACCATTCTGGACGCTGTGGAAAACGGCACACTCTCCGAAGATATCATTAACAACGCCTGTCGCCGTGTATTAACCGGAAAGCAACGGCTGCATTTGCTATAAGGAAAGGAATTTTTCCACATGGAAACGAGAAAACTATATTACGAAGACCCCTTTATGAAAACTTTTACCGCCACCGTGGTCTCCTGTGAGACGGGCAACAAGGGTTTTACCATTGTCTTAGACCAGACCGCTTTTTATCCCGAGGGCGGCGGTCAACCCACTGACACCGGTGTGCTGGGCGGGGTCAATGTCCTGGAAGTCCACGAAAAAGGCGGTATCATCACCCACATTTGCGACAATGCACTGGCAGTTGGCAGTTCTGTGGAGGGGACGATTGATTGGGTTTCTCGTTTCGACCACATGCAGCAGCACTCCGGCGAACATATCTGCTCCGGCCTGATTTGTGAGCGTTGGCACTGCGATAATGTCGGGTTCCATATGGGCACAGATGTGGTCACTATCGACTTCAACTGTGAGGCCACCTGGGAGGAACTGTTGGAAATTGAGGCAGCAGCCAACCAATATATTTATGAAAATCACCCCATCGACATCCACTTCTATCGCGGGGCTGAACTGGACGCGGTGGAATACCGCAGCAAGAAAGCTCTGGAGGGCGATGTTCGCATTGTCAAGTTCCCCGGTGCCGACTGCTGCGCCTGCTGCGGCACCCATGTGGAGCGCAGCGGTCAGGTTGGACTGGTGAAGTTCCTGTCTGTCCAGAAATTCCGGGACGGCATTCGCATTGAAATGCTGGCAGGCAAACGGGCCTTCGATTATCTCTCTGCCGTTTGGAGCGAAGCCAAAACCGTGGGCCAGAAGCTGAGTGTAAAACCCACGGAAATTTTCACCGGTGTGGAAAAACTGAGTGAAGAATTACAGTCCGCCAAAATCCGTATTGCCGAACTGGAAGAATCCGTTTTCGCTGCCATTGCTGCTCAGCAGTCCGGAAAGGGCAATGTTCTGCTGTTCCAGCCCACAATGAAGCCGGACAGTCTGCGCAAGCTGTCCGATGCCGTGGGCAAAGTCTGTGGCGGACTGTCTGTGGTTTTCTCCGGCGTGGACGGCAAATTTAACTATGCTCTGGTTCGTGCCGACGGTCAGAATATTGCTCCGCTGGTAAAGGCCATGAATACCGCCTTACATGGGCGGGGCGGTGGAAAGGGCGGCTTTGCCCAGGGCAGTGTGACCTGCAATCGTTGCGACATTGAAAACTTCTTTCAGGAGGAATCCGTATGGACTATGTACTGCTGACCTATCTCGTTCACGACGATGACGAACCCAACTATGTCTATTCCGAAGTAGACAGCAATCGTATGGAAACCCGTCGGGTGGAGTTTTTCACCAACGGTATGTGTTTTGCCTACGGCGGTGACCGTGGTCATGAAGAAGTTTTGAACCCTGAGCCTTTCCCTTCTGATCTAAAACCGTGGAACAAGCCCGGTGAGGTGGAGGCCGTCACCATTCCTCGCAGCCTGTTTATCGAGGTATGGGGACAGGCACAGGAAACACCGGATGGCTTTATGAACCTGTTTTATTAACAACTGCAAAGTAAATCGGTTGGAACACAAAAAAAAAAAAAAAAAATTCCTTTTTCCATGATTCCCGCAGGTTTCTGGTATGGCTTAATTTTTTATTTCTCTGCCCAGAACGCAGAGATCTCCGGCGGACAATCCAGCGGCTTGATTTTCAAGACACTTTCCATTCTTTGTCCCCTTTTTCGGAATGCGGAAGAACTGGTTCAAGTCACATCCATCGAAATGCTCAGTTTCTTTATCCGCAAGGCTGCTCACATGACGCTTTATCTGATCCTATGCCTGTTGGTATTCTTTGCGCTGCGGCAATGGAAACCATGGCGTTGGATCGTCACTCCCACCCTCTGTTTTCTGCTGGCAGCATTGGATGAATACCACCAAACTTTTGTACCGGGTCGAAGCGGTGAAGTGCGAGACACTTTGGTGGATCTTTGTGGTGTGCTTCTTGGTTTGCTGCTAATTTATTTAATAACTGCTGCAAAGCACAGAAAACCGCGATGGGTCGCATGGGTGGTCTTAGGCAGCGGCCTCATTTTGATGCTATTACCGCCTCTCTTCCCCGATGCGCTGCGCTATCCGCCCTTTGTCTGGCGATATTCCTGTGGCGATGCCCAAACACTTTTGGAATCCGGCATCCCTCCCGAAACGGTTTTACCCTCTGTTTCTCTGGTCTTGCATCAGTTTTGTTTTGTTATTTCTCAGCTTTATTGGCTCATTACCGTAGCATATATGCTCTGTTTCTTCCTAAAATATAGTAAAAAGGACGCTGTAAAATAACAGCGTCCTTTTTTCGATCGTCTGATCGGTTTTTCAGGAAATCAATAAGCCAGCTTCTCAGTCAGATAAGCCTTCAGCTCGCTGATGGGGATACGCACCT
>JAKSQE010000091.1 GCA_024404295.1 Oscillibacter sp. | reverse complement strand
AAATCCGTTATCGATATTCACCACGCTGACACCGCTGGCGCAGGAGTTCAGCATAGACAGCAGGGCCGACAGGCCACCGAGAGAAGCACCGTATCCCACGCTGGTGGGCACTGCAATGACAGGGCAGTCTACCAGACCGCCTAAGACGCTGGCCAGCGCACCTTCCATGCCTGCCACGGCAATGACTACCCGGGCAGACATCAGCGGCTCCAGATCGGAGAGAAGACGGTGCAATCCGGCTACCCCTACGTCGTAAAGGCGAGTGACTTGATTGCCCAGCGTTTCAGCGGTAATGGCGGCTTCTTCAGCAACGCCTATGTCGCTGGTGCCGCCGGTGGCGACCACAATGCTGCCCCGCAGTTCTACAGCTTCGGGACAGACCACGGCCAGCTTTGCCAAAGGTTCATAGCACAGCGGGAACTGCAGGGAAAGTGCATCGGCAGTCTCCTGACGGATGCGGGTGACCAGAATATTGGTGCAGCCCCGCTTGACCATGGACTCCAGAATGCCGATGATCTGCTGGGTGGTTTTGGACTGGCCGTAGATCACCTCGGGAACGCCCTGCCGCACAGCACGGTGGTAGTCCACTTTGGCATACCCCAGATCTTCAAAGGGCGCCATTTTCAGTTGTAATAATGCCTCGTCCGGTGTTAAGCTGCCGGACTGTACAGCCTGTAAAACAGATAAAATGTCGTGCTTCGCCATGACAGATACCTCGATGTTCCTGTTAATCGGATGGTTTGCGAAATTGAGAATCGAAATGAACTTGCGAGAAAAGAGGAGACAGCATTTCAAAAATTTCAGCTTGCTTTTCTTGCACCAGAGGTGCAGACGCTTCTGTGAATTGGAGCAAAGCCGCCTCGCCGCGCAGACGCAGACGGAAATCCCGCAGGCCCAACTCGTGGAGCAGGGCTTCCCCTTGCTCGATGCGCACCAGATCTTCTCTTGTATCCGAGTGGCAAGACAGGCGTAAGCAGGTTTATTCCAGGTGGGAAGGCCTGCTTCGCGGCTCAGCCGCCGCACTTCCGCCTTGGTGATTCCGCATTCCCGTAAGGGAGAACGAACGGACAACTCGCGCAAAGCTTTCATGCCGGGGCGGTCATCTTCCAGATCGGATGCGTTGGTGCCGTCGATCAGCAGCGAATGCCCGTCGGCGGCAGCCTGCCGGGCGATGGCGCGGAAGATCAGGTGCTTGCAGTAATAACAACGATCCGAGGGGTTGGAGGAAATCGCAGGATCCGCAAGAGGATCTGCTTCGATCACATGCAAGGGGAGATCACACAGCGCGGCGATCGTTTCCGCATCGTTTAACTCAAAGAGAGGCTGAAATGGTGTTTTTACATAATAAGCATGCCAGTTGGAGCCATACTGCGCCGCTGCCCAGACCAGCAGGGCGGAATCTGTGCCGCCTGAAAAAGCCAAGGCCCCGGCGGGGTGATCTTCAAAAAAAGAACGAAGCTCCATAGAATCTCCTAACAAAAAAAGACATACCACTCCGGTATGCCTTCTGACACATGGCACGGCTTCAACCGCGCAATAGAATAAAAACGATCATCAAAAACGGCGATCCTTCTGGATCTTGCAAGTCTTCAGACTTTTTTTCAGCATAGCAGATGCAAAGCAAAAAGTCAAGGAACCAACGTTAGATGCGAAGTTTCTGTTGATGAAGAGGACGAAAAATGATATGATGGAGCAAAGGAACAACACCACAGTATTTGGCAGACTGTGTGGCGAAGAGGAGAACGATCCATGAAAGCAGCGGAGATTATGGTAGCGGTGGTCGACGGACAGGGCGGCGGCGTAGGCCGTGCATTGACGGAGCGAATTCGACACACCTATCCGGAATTGCAAATTCGCGCCTTGGGAACCAACAGCGCAGCGACCGCAGCGATGCTAAAGGGTGGAGCGAATGACGGTGCCACCGGTGAAAATGCCATTGTTTATAATGCCCGGCGGGTGCAGATCATTTTGGGACCGATCGCCATTTTGTGCGCCAACGGTCTTTTGGGTGAGGTCACACCGGCTATGGCGGAAGCCATTGGCGGGAGTGACGCAGTGAAGATCCTTCTGCCGTCTCAAAAATGTCGGATCAAGCTGGCCATCGGACCGGCACAGACCATGCAGACCTATTTAGACGAGGCGATCAAGCTGCTGGGCGAGGAAATAAACAAACTGACGGAAAATTAAACCGTGGAAAGAAAGCGAGCCATGGCAGGGAAATCGCCCACAGCCCGCCATTTAGACCGTAAAAAAGGTCTCCCGATTCTGTAACGAATCAGGAGACCTTTCCGTCATTCAGATTAGAAACCGAAGAGCATGGAGCGGTTGATCTCTGCCAGAGAATGCGCACCGCACATGGCCATGGTGTCCTCCAACTCGGCCTTCAGCTTATCAACATAGACCTGAACACCCTCGGCACCGCCACCATAGATCACGGGGATGAAGGGACGGCCGATCAGAACCGCGTCGGCACCCAGAGCCAGAGCCTTGAACACGTCCATACCGGTACGGATACCGCCATCCACGAAGATGGTCATCTTGCCGCCCACTGCGTCGGCAATGGCGGGCAGAACTTCTGCAGTAGAGGGGCACTGATCCAGCACACGGCCACCGTGGTTAGAGACCACGATGCCGCTGGCACCGGCTTCCAGAGCCTTCAGCGCACCACGGACGGTCATAATGCCCTTGAGAATGAAGGGACGGCCGGCCATCTGAGCAATTTCCTTCAGCTCCTCCACAGTCTTGCTGCCGGCAGGAGGCGTCATGTTTTTCAGGAAGGGGAGGCCTGCACCGTCGATATCCATTGCCACGGCAAAGGGATTGGCGGGCTCCAGCAGAGCCATCTTCTCACGAACCAGATCGATGTTCCAGGGCTTGATGGTGGGGATGCCACAGCCGTCATAAGCCTGCAGTGCCTTGGCTGCACCGACCATCACATCTGGGTTGGTTCCGTCACCGGTGAAGGCCATAATGCCGGCGCTCACACAGGCGGAGATCAACAGATCGTTATATGCCAGATCGTCATACTTGTCGCCATAGTGCAGCTTCATGGCACCGATGGGAGCGGCAAATACGGGAATGGACAGCTTCTTGCCGAACAGCTCAAAAGAGGTGTCCACGGGCTTATTTTCGCAAATGGTGTCCATATTGACACACAGTTCCTGCCATTTTTGATAATTCCGAATGAAACCGGTACCGCTGCCCTTTGCACCGGGGCCGGGAACAGTATTTTTACAAGCCATACCGTTGCATACGGGGCAGGCTTTGCAGTAAGGGCCAACGTTGCCACGAGCTTGTTCAATAATCTCCTGATACGTCATGGGGGAAGACCTCCTATATGTATGGTATTCCCATTTTACTATTTGTATAGAGAAAACACAATAGGGCGGGAACTTTTTTACAATGCATTCGTCTAATTTTATAAATTCGGTGTGAGAAACCGGAAAAAGGAGGAACCTTGGGATGAAGAGAAGACTTTTTGCGATGGCGCTGACCCTAATGTTGGTGCTGAGCCTAGCGGCCTGCGGCAGCTCTTACAAAAATGAGTCGGAGGCAACCATGCCTATGGCACCGATGGAGGCACCGATGACAGAAGAGATGGAAGGCTCCTATGATGCCAGCTATGGAGACTCCGCAATGGGCAGTCCGATGGATGTTCTGGCGGATCAGAAACTGATCTATACGGCAAATCTCTCTCTGGAGACCACTTCCTTCGACGAAGCGGTAAAGGCACTGACCGATTTGACCAACGATTGCGGCGGTTATTTTGAAAACAGCACGGTGGGTGACCGTGGCAGCGGATATAGTTGGGCGAACTACACCATTCGTGTTCCGGCAAAGCAGTTCCAGAGTTTTCTGGATCAGGCCGGAGAGGTGGCACACCTGACCTGGTGCAATACCAATCAGGAAAACATTACAGAAGTTTATTATGACACCCAGGGCCGTCTGGAGACGCAGAAGATCAAGCTGGAGCGGCTGCAGGAACTGCTGCGCCAGGCAAAGGCTATGGAGGATATTATTTCGTTGGAGTCCGCCATCTCTGAAACGGAGTGGCAGATCGACAATCTCTCCGGCACCATGCGGCATTACGACGCTCTGGTGGACTATTCCACCATCAATGTGGATCTGAACGAGGTGTATCGTCTCTCCAACACGGAGATCGCACCGCTGACCTTTGGACAGCGGTTGGGCAATGCACTGTCGGAGGGCTTGCGAAACTTTGGCGACGGCATGGAGGACCTGGCTGTGGCGCTTGCTTATAGCTGGTTGTGGATCGTGCTGTTGGCGGTCATTCTCATTGTTGTTTGGAATGTGGTACGCAAGGTACGCAGAAAGAGACTGGCCCCAAAGGGAACAGAAGACCAGACAGAAGATAAGAAATAAGAGAAAAGCGCTGAGAGGCTTAGCCTTTCAGCGCTTTTTGAAGATATGGATACGGAAGGACAGACGACAGGCAAGCTGCTGCAAAGCAGCCCACCGCTGGGAACCGGATTTGGGCGTTTTCCAGTAATACGGTGTCATCTGGAATAATGCGTGGATATCTTCCTGACTGGAAAGGTCCATGATCCCCTCTACCGGTACGATAGAAACGTAGTCAAACCCATCATAGGGCGTTTCCTTCTCTTCGTTCAGATAAGGCTCGTCATAGAGCACCTGCTTGAGTTCCCACAAATGCCGGGCGGCAGGGACGACATACAGAAAATAACCGCCGGGCTTCAACACCCGTTGAAACTCCTCCAATGCCAGAGGGGAAAAACAGTTCAGCAGAATGTCAATGCTCTGGTCCGCAATGGGCAGATGATAGGAAGAGGCCACGGCAAATTCGATTCCCTTTTCTCGTTTTGCCGCATAGCGAAGAATGGATTTTGAGATATCTATACCGGCCATTTGGGGCATTTTCCCTGCGGCGCGGAGAGATTGGAAGATGCCTGCGGTGTAGTATCCCTCTCCGCAACCAGTGTCCAAAATCACCGGAGAATCGCCGGAAAGAGACAAAATCTGACTACAAAGAGTTTTTAACAACGGTGAATAATACTCTTTGGATAGGAAATCCCGCCGTGCGGCAGCCATGCCCTTGTCGTCTCCGGGGGCGGCAGAATGCTTTTGGTTGGCAGGCAGCAGATGGGTATATCCCTCTTTGGAGATATCGTAATTGTGACCGGATGGACAGCGGTAGGCCCGCTCCTCCCGCATCAGCGGCGCACCGCAGATGGGACAGCAGAATAAACTCATTTGTCGCTTCCTCTCGTGACGTCATTGATCCACTTTCCACTGTTGATGCGGTGGAAGCAAAGGGGTGTTTTCACCACCGACTCCATCTGCATGGCAATGGCAATGGGCCAGCAGCCGGCTTTCAGTACCAAAGCTGCCAGAGCGGTCAGGGGGATGGCCACCAGCCACTGGGGAACGACGTCCAGCACCGTGGCCCAGGTCACATCGCCGCCGGCACGGAGAACGCCGGTGATGGCGGAAATGCCGCAAGCGTGGAGGGGGGTTCCGGCAAAACCGGCCACTGCCAAAGCGGTGGCAATTTTTGCGGAAT
>JAKSQE010000090.1 GCA_024404295.1 Oscillibacter sp. | reverse complement strand
ATGCCATCAATCTGGTGGGTGCTACCGCGAATATGATCCATCCGCTGTCCAGCGAAAAAGAGATCGAGTTCTATCTGAAGGAATCCGGTTCCATTTTTGCTGTGACGCTGGATCAGTTCTATCACAAATTTGAGGCGATCCGCCAGAATGTGACGTTGGACAATATTATTCTGGCTTCCATCAAAGATGCCCTTTCCAAGCCTGTGAAAGCAGGCTATATGCTCACGGAAGGCCGCAAAATGGAGAAGATCCCCAAGGACGCTCCGGTGATCCGCTGGAACGAATTTATGCGCCGTGGCCGTGGCTATCATTGGAAGTATCAGGCAGAGAAGGCGGCAGAGGAAGAGGCGGTCATTCTCTACTCCGGCGGCACGACTGGCATTACCAAAGGTATTCAGCTAACAAATCGTAATTTCAATGCTTTGGGCGCACAGATCATTGCAACGAATCCCATGTTCCGCCCCGGCGACAAGATGTTGGCTGTGATGCCGATGTTCCACGGCTTCGGATTGGGTGTTTCCATCCACTCTATGCTGATGAACGGCGGCTGCTGCATTTTGGTGCCCCGCTTTACACCGGACAGCTATGCGAAGATGCTGCTGAAGTATCGCTGCAATCTGATTGCTGGCGTTCCTACGCTGTATGAAGCGCTGCTGCGACTGCCCAAAATGAAAGATGCCGATTTGAGTTGTTTGAAGGGCGTTTATTCCGGCGGTGACAGCCTTTCTGTGGAACTGAAGAAACGGTTTGATAAGTTCCTGTTTGATCGCACTGCTACCATTCAAGTGCGTGAAGGCTATGGCCTGACGGAGTGTGTTACCGCATCCTGCCTGACGCCGTATCATCAGTCTCGTGAAGGATCGATCGGTATTCCGTTCCCGGACACATACTACAAAATCGTGGAGCCCGGCACACAGAATGAGGTGCCGTATGGCACCGATGGCGAAATTTGCCTGGCTGGACCCACGGTGATGATGGGCTATCTCCACCATCCTGATGAAACGGCGCAGACCCTCCAGAAACACGCAGACGGAATGACATGGGTGCACACCGGCGACCTGGGCTATATGGACCAGGACGGTTTCGTCTATTTCAAACAGCGTATTAAGCGTATGATCGTCACCAGCGGCTATAATGTGTACCCCTCTCAGATGGAGAACATCTTTGATGCCCATGAGATGGTACAGATGAGTTGTGTCATTGGTGTCCCAGATGCATTGAAGATCCAGAAGGTGAAAGCATTTATTATGCTGAAGCCCGGTGTGCCCGCCAATGAGGAGACGAAGCAGACGCTGATGGCATATGCGAAGAAGAACGTTGCCAAGTACGCACTGCCTTACGATATTGAGTTCCGTGCTGAACTGCCCAAGACACTGGTTGGCAAGGTTGCCTACCGCGTGTTGGAGGAAGAGGAACTGGCAAAGCTGCAGAACAAATAATTCAGTAAAAAAACAATAAGCAAGCGGTCTCGGGAAATGAATCCTGAGACCGCTTTTTCCATAGAACAATAGAAGTGGTCCGGTATGCCAATGACATACCGGACCACTTGGTAAAGTACAGATTAGACAGCAGCCATCTTGCGAGCCTTGGCTTCCATCTTGTTACGAACAACGTCGATGGTAACAGCCAGGATGATAACGCCGCCGATCACGATGTACTGAACATCGTTAGAAGCGCCCATCAGGTTCAGACCGTTACGGATAACAGCCATGATCATGGCGCCGATCAGGGTGCCCCAAATGGTACCCTTACCACCGGTGAAGGAAGCACCACCGACGATACAAGCAGCGATAGCGTCGTTATCGTAAGTAGCACCGGAGTTGGCGTTAGCGGAAGCCAGACGACCAACAGAAACAACACCAGCCATACCAGCCATGAAGCCGGACAGAGCATAAACAAAGGTCAGAACGTTCTTTGCGGGGATACCGGACAGACGAGCAGCCTCGGGGTTACCACCGCAGCAATAGATCTGACGACCCAGAGCAGACTTCTTCAGGAAGATGTCGAAGATCACGTACACAACCAGAACCAGGATGAAGCTGACGGGGATGCCGGGGAAGGCAACCTTACCGGCAGCATCACGAGTCTGGAACAGGGAAGCGCCACCGATCCACATCAGGGAATCAACACCCTTGCCGGTGAAGCCGATGGACTTGGAACCGGTGATGACCAGTGCAGTACCCAGCAGAACGTTCTTCATACCCATGGTAGAAACGAAGGGATGGGGCAGATCCAGACGGGTCAGCAGCAAGCCGTTAAAGGTACCGCACAGAGTGCTGATTGCCAGACCTGCGATAGCCAAGACAACGGGATTGGTCAGGCCGAAACGCTCAACCAGAACACCGATGAAGCAGGTGCAGAGCACACAGTTAGAACCAACAGACAGGTCGATACCGGCGGTGATCAGAGCACACAGCATACCGGAAGCGATCAAGCAGTTGATAGAAGCCTGCTTCAGAATGTTCATGATGTTGTTGATCTTGGGGAACTTGTCGGGCATCGTAATGCAGAAAATGATGACCAGAATAAACAGAGCCATCAGAGTGCCGAGCTTCTGCAGGAGCTCTTTTGCAGAACTTTTCTTTTTCATATTAGTCTAATTCTCCTCCCCAGGCGGCTTTCATAATGTCTTCGGAATTGAAATGCTCTGTATCACGCTCGATGTTTGCCATTACACGGCCACCGCGCATGACCACCACATGGTCGCTCATTGCCAGAATTTCGGGCAACTCAGAGGAGACCATGATGACGCACTTGCCGGCTTTGACCAGGTCATTCATAACACGATAAACCTCGATCTTAGCGCCAACGTCGATACCACGGGTGGGTTCATCGAAGATGAAGATATCAGCATCAATGTTGACCCACTTACCGATAACCACTTTCTGCTGGTTACCGCCGGACAGCTGACCGACAATACCGTCCAGAGAGGGAGTCTTGATCTTCAGAGCCTCAATGTTTTCCAGACCAGCCTTCTCAATGCGAGCACTGTCCAGGAAAGGACCATTGGAGAAGCCCTTCATATTTGCCAGAATCAGGTTGGTACGGCAGTCCAAAGACAGAACCAGACCCTGACCCTTACGGTCTTCCGTCAGGAATGCGATCTTACGATTGATTGCATCCTTAGGAGCCTTGATGGTGACTTTCTCACCCTTGACATAAATCTCGCCGCTGTCGATCTTGTCAGCGCCGAAGATGGCACGCATGGTTTCCGTACGACCTGCGCCAACCAGACCGGCGAAACCGGTGATCTGACCGGCGTGAGCCTTGAAGCTCACATCGTGCAGGACGCCGGCCTCGTTGATGTTTTTGGCTTCCAGCCACACATCGCCCTTGACACCAAACTCCTTGGGATACAGGTTATCCAGCGTACGACCGACCATTGCGTTGATCAGAGAATCCTCTGTCAGCTCGCCAATGTCCTTGGTGATAATGTGCTCACCGTCGCGCATAACCGTTACGCGATCGCACAGTTCAAACAACTCTTCCAATTTATGAGAGACAAAAAGGATTGCGATGCCCTTTGCCTTCAGACCGCGGACGGTCTCCATCAGCTGAGCAATTTCCTCTTTGCCCAGAGAGGAAGTGGGCTCGTCCATGATGATCAGCTTTGCATCCAGAGAGACTGCCTTAGCGATCTCTACCATCTGCTGCAGACCAACACCAAGCTTACCGCACTCCATCTTGACATCAATTTCAGGGTGACCGAGACTTGTGAGAGCATCCTTTGCTTCCTGATGCATTCTGGGATAGTCCAACAGAAGACCTTTCTTGATGGAGCGACCCATAAACACATTGTCGGTAACAGGCAGCTGCTTAACAATGTTCAGCTCCTGATACACGCAGGCAATGCCTGCTTCGCGAGCCTGGACAGGGTTTTTGAAGACGAGCTTCTGACCGTCAACAAAAATTTCACCTTCCTCAGGCATATGTACACCGGTCAGAACTTTGATCAGAGTAGATTTACCTGCTCCGTTCTCACCGATCAAGCCATGAATCTCGCCGGGCTTGATGCCGATGGACATATTCTTCATTGCGACGACACCAGGAAAACGTTTGGTAATATTTTTCAGTTCGACTACATATTCGCTCATTGGATTACCTCGCTTTTGCTTCCTGATTTCAGGAGTTTCCCTGTTGGAGGGAAACCTTCTCTATATTATTCGTGCGGGAACAAAGGGGATTGATAAAGAAATGGCGGCAGGTAGTCCTGCCGCCATTTCGGTTTCTTCATTTAGCGACAATGAAATTTTCTAAAAGAAAATTACAGGCTTGCCAGATAATCAGCAGCGTTGTCAGCGTCAACGACCATAACGGGAGCGGAGATGACCTCCTCAACCTTCTCGCCCTTAACGGCAGCAACAGCGGCCTTCACGACCTCGTAACCCATAGCATAGGGCTGCTGAGCGACGGTAGCCTTAACGGTCTCGCCAGCCATGATCAGCTCGACAGCGGACTTGTTGCCGTCGAAACCAACAATGGTGATGTCCTCAACGCCAGCAGACTTGCAAGCGTTCATAGCGCCGATAGCGGTATCGTCGTTGTGGCAGAAGACAACCTTGATCTTATCGCCGTGAGCAGACAGCAGGTCCTCCATGGTCTTGGTAGCGCCGTCGGTGGTGTTCTGACCGGACAGAGCAGCCAGGACCTCAACGCCCTTCTCAGCGCAAGCCTTCTCGTAACCAGCACGACGCAGGTTGGAGGTGTTATCACCCTCCTGGCCATAGATGATGACAGCGCCGATGTCGGTGCCCAGCTTGTCGATGGCCCAGATGCCGCCCTGATATGCAGCCTCATCGTTCATGGTGCCGACGAAAGAGGTCTGACCAGCGATTCCAACGTTGGTATCAACAGCCAGAACGGGAGTGCCGGCATCGATAGCAGCCTGCAGAGCGTTGCCAGCAGCGCCGGCATCGTTGGGAGCGCAGACGATGGCATCGCAGCCAGCGCCGATCTGCTGCTCGATCATAGCAACCTGACCCTCGATATCACTCTCAGCGCCGGGGCCAACAACGGTGACCTTAACGCCCAGCTCAGCAGCAGCAGCGTCGCAGCCATTCTTTACGTAGCCCCAGTACTCGGAGGCCAGGGTCTTCAGGACGACAGCGATCTCGATGTCGCCAGCGGGCTCCTCGGTAGCGGGAGCATCGGTGTTGGGGGTCTCTGCGGGCTTGCTGCCGCAAGCAACCAGAGACAGGGCCATGACCAGAGCCAGGGCCAGTGCAAGGAACTTCTTCATTTCAATTTCTCCTTTTTGAAAATTCGGTTTGAATGTGGAAATCACACTCAATTACCATAGCAATATTATCATATAAAAAGCGTGATAGTCAACAAATTTCATAAAATATAGCATGTATTACAGAAATAAGCTGTTGGTTTTGTATAAAGCGTGTAGAGAAAAGTTGAAGAGTGTCAACGATTCAAAAAAAGAACTTTTCTACAATAATAACCGAATTTCAGAAATGTTGGGAAATAACGACGTAATCGTATAACTAAAGTTTAATTTTAGTAAAAAATTGGGAAATGGGTCGCAAGGTATTTCTGACACACCCCAAAAGGGGATGGGGAGCTTAGCGAGAAGGAATCAAGTGTAAAGTTGGACAAAAAAGCTGCCGAAGGAGATCCCCTTCGGCAGCTTTCATAATGCAATTAAAGAACCTTGCTGAGGAAGTCTTGCAGAC
>JAKSQE010000009.1 GCA_024404295.1 Oscillibacter sp. | reverse complement strand
TCTGTTGACGCTTGTGCTGCCACTTGGTAACGCACTGGGAGCAGGCAATATCGGCGGTGACGTTCAGACTGGGACGCCCCATATCGAATAGGCGGTCAATACCGTAGATGATCATGATCATATTGATGTCGATGCCCATGGTAGTCAGCACCATAGCCAGCATGATCATACCGGCACCGGAAACGCCGGCTGTACCAATGGAAGCCAGTGTCGCTGTAACCACGATCAGTACCATTTGGCTTAAGGACAGTGACACGCCGCAGCAGGAGGCAAGAAAAACGGTGGCCACACACTGATAAATTGCGGTGCCATCCATGTTGATCGTGGAGCCCAGCGGCAGTACGAAAGCAGACACTTCTTTGTTGGCACCCAATTCTTCGGCACATTCTTTGGAAACGGGGAGTGTAGCGGCGGAAGAGGCAGAGGTAAATGCAAAGATCATGGCGGCGGCAGCACCTTTAAAGAACTTGATGGGGCGAATGCCGGCGATTGCTTGGGCAGACAAAGAGTATACCAGAACGGCATGGACGATGTAGGCGAGATATGCGCATAGCAAGACGATGCCCAGAGAGCCAATGATTTCGGGCCCTTGGGTGGCAACGACCCAAGCCATCATGGTGAATACGCCGATGGGAGCCAGACGAATGATGAACAGCATGAGCTGCTCGATCACGGCATAGAGAGATGTGATAATGCTTTTGCAGAGCTGTCCCCGTTCGCCGGCAGATAGAATAGCGCCACCAAAGAACAGAGCAATCACAATAATTTGCAGCATGTTGGCATTTACAAAAGCGCCCCACATGTTGCTGGGGAAGATGCCAACCAAAGTGTCCATCACTTTTGCGGAAGCAGCTCCGGTCCATTCAGCACCCTCGGCGTTCTGCAGAACAGGGAACAGACCCGCCCCGTTGAAAAGATTGGCGAAAACCAGACCAATCACACAGGCAATTGCAGTGGTAAAGAGAAAATATGCCACGGTTTTCCAGCCCACGGATCCTACTTTCTTCATGTCGCCCATGGACAGGATACCATCCACCATTGACAGCAATACCACAGGAACCACAATGAATTTCAGAAGGTTCACGAAGATCGTACCAATGGGCTTCAGGTAGTCTGCGGTAAAGGAAGCGGTGTTGGTAAAATAGCAGATCAAACCGACCACAATGCCGAGGATCAGAGCGAGGAGGATCTGCATAGGAAGGGTTGCACTTCTCTTCATAATGAAACCTCTCTTTCTACATTTTGGGGCAAAGTTTTCCGATAAATGCATATGCTATGATATCCTATGCAAATTCCCATCCAAAAAGAATGGATCGGTTCGACATCATTGGCGAGCGATAAAAAATGTGCCGCTTTTGAAAAGCGGCACAGAGTCATTGAAATCGGTTAAGCTTGTAAGAGAATTGCGCTAAGGCGAATACTCAAAATTTCAAATTAACCCCAAAACTGGGGGAACAACAGTTCACTGCCCACTTTCACGGTCAACAGGATCAAAACAATGATCACCGTAGGGCGGACGATTTTGCTGCCGTTCTTAATGGCGAGGCCGGCGCCCAGATAGTGCCCCAAGATAGAGGCAACTGCAGAGACCAAGCCGACGCCAATCAGCAGATAGCCGGCTTGAAGAGCGGTAAACAGGCTGCCCCAGTTGGAAGCCAGATTGATGATCTTCACACCGCCGGCAGCATGGCGCGTATCTAACCTTGCCAGACGGACCAGAGTGATCATTAAGAGCGTGCCGGTGCCGGGGCCGTAATACCCGTCATAGGCACCCAAAACCAGAGCGGCAGCCATGACAACGATACGGCGCACCGTGGGATTCAATTCGCCGGGTTCGTCAGGCCATTGGCGGGTGCGAAGCGTGATGATTGCCATGATGGGAAGAATGACCAGCAGAAGATACTTCAGAATGGTATCAGGCGTGTGGTGCTGCAGCCAGGTTCCGCCTGCGGAACCCACCAGAGCCAGCGCAACAGCGGGAGCAAACAGCCCCCAATCCACATAACCCTGACGAATGTAGCGGGCGGTGGAAAAAATCGTTCCCACCCCGGAGGAGAGCTTATTGGTCCCCAAAGCATAATAAACCGGGAGGTCACCCAGCCCGATGAGATACGTCGGGACGGTAATGATACCACCGCCTCCGGCGATAGCGTCCATAAAAGCACCCAGAAAAATTCCCACGCAAATGAGAAGGAGCATTCCGAGAGATATGCCGTCCAACGTAAAATTAGAGAAAACGGAAAACATTGGAAGCCTCCAAATTGCAAAATTTGGCAAAGTTCCACTTATTTTAACAAGGAAAAACGAAAAAATCAACTGTTACAAGGAATGGGATATTTTGCAGCAAAAATCGTGATAAAAGCAATAAAGCGAAGAGAGAAAAGTAAAAGGTAATTGGGCAAAACAACCAAAATAGTAGCGCCATTTCGACATTTGCTCGCCTTGACGGTGCAACGACACAGCGGTATAATACTTTAAAATGGAAAAAGTAGGATGAGTTGACGTAAACGATTAGTTATGATAAAGTCAAACGGCTAAACCAAGGAGGATAGTATGGCTGAGAGAGTAGAGTTGTTTCATCAGGGAAACCTGACAGATGGCTGGCATCTGTTTGGCGCCCATCCTGTGCAGGAAGATGGCGTAGACGGCTGGCGTTTTACTGTTTGGGCACCAAACGCTAAGGCTGTTTCTGTGGTGGGTTCCTTTAACGACTGGAATGGATATGCCAATATTATGGAGCGGCAGGGCCAGCTGTGGACAGCCTTTATTCCCGGCCTTGGCATCTATACTGATTATAAATACGCTGTGACCGGGGCGGACGGGAAGACCCGTCTGAAGGCGGACCCCTATGGATTCCATACAGAGACTCGCCCTGCCACCGCCAGCAAGCTGTACGACATTCGCGGATTTCGCTGGACGGATGAGAAGTTCCGTGCCAATAAAAAGCCGGTCTACGACCAACCGCTGAATATCTATGAGGTACATCTGGGCTCCTGGCGTAAGCGGGAAAATGGGGATTTTTACGATTACCGCAGTATGGCTGTGGAACTGGCGGCTTATGTGAAAGAGATGGGCTATAATGCCATTGAACTTCTGCCTGTCACGGAGCATCCTCTGGATGATTCCTGGGGCTATCAGTGCACCGGTTATTTTGCTCCGACCTCTCGATACGGCACGCCCCATGACTTCATGTGGTTTGTGAACCACCTGCATGAGAAGGGCATCTCCGTGATTTTGGACTGGGTGCCTGCACACTTCTGCAAGGACGAGCAGGGTCTGTACCAGTTTGACGGCGGCTGCTGCTACGAGTACAGCGACCCTAACAAATGGGAGCATGCCGGCTGGGGCACCCGCGTATTTGACTATGGCCGTCCCGAGGTCAAGAGCTTCCTGTTCTCCTCGGCTCGTTTCTGGATCGACGAATATCACATCGATGGCATCCGCGTGGATGCGGTGGCCTCGATGCTGTATCTGGACTATGACCGTGCCGGCGGCGCATGGACACCCAATGTCTATGGCGGACACGAAAACCTGGAGGCCATCGATTTCCTGCGGGAACTGAATGCCATGGCATTTTCTGTGGATCCCAGTGTCATGATGATCGCTGAGGAGTCTACTGCGTGGCCGATGGTTTCCAGACCTGCGGAAATGGGCGGTCTGGGCTTTAACCTGAAGTGGAACATGGGTTGGATGAATGACATGTGCCACTATCTGAAGATGGATCCATGGTTCCGCCAGAATCATCATAAGGACATCACATTCTCCATGATGTATGCGTTCTCTGAGAACTTCGTGCTGCCCATGTCCCATGACGAAGTGGTGCACATGAAGGGCAGCGTGGTGAATAAGATGCCCGGTGACTACATCAATCAGCTGCGCTGCACCCGTGGTTTCTATTCCTACCTGCTGGCACACCCCGGTAAGAAACTGATGTTTATGGGCCCCGAGATCGGCCAGTGGCATGAATGGAATTCCAACGAGCCTCTGGACTGGTACTTGCTGGATCAGAATGAGGAGAACCGCCAGATCCACCAGTTTTTCAAAGATGCCAATGCTTTCTATAAGAAGGAGAAGGCTCTGTGGGAGATCGACTTCAGTTGGGAAGGCTTTGAATGGCTGGTTCCCGATGATAACCAGAATAATGTGGTGGTTTTCCTGCGTAAGGATAAAGCGGGGAAAGACCTGATGTGCGCCATCAACTTCTCTCCCAATACCTATGACGGATATCGCTTGGGTGTTCCCGAGCACCAGTTCTATCGCCCGGTATTCAACACGGACGCAGTGGAGTATGGCGGCGATGGGTTTGGCGATACGGAAGATGTGGCTGTGGAGCGGATCGAGTCTCACGGCAAGGCACAGTCTGTTGCCATTAAGATCCCGGCATTCGGCGCCGTGTTCCTGCGTGGAATGGGAAGAAAGCCCAGAAAGGCAGAATCTGCCGAAAAGGGTAAGACCGCTGCAAAGAAATCCGAAAAAACTACTAAGAAAAAGTAAAAACTTAAAATTATAAATAGCAAAAAATAATTTGTTGAAGGAGCTGGAAACACATGAAAAAAGAATGTATCGCCATGTTGCTGGCCGGCGGACAGGGAAGCCGCCTGTACGTCCTGACCGGTGAAATGGCAAAGCCTGCCGTTCCGTTTGGCGGCAAGTATCGCATTATCGATTTCCCTCTGTCTAACTGTATCAACTCCGGCATCGACACCGTGGGCGTTCTGACGCAGTATCGTCCCATGGAACTGAACAGCTACATTGGTTCCGGACAGCCTTGGGACTTGGACGGCATCGACGGCGGTGTTCAGATCCTGCCTCCTTACATGGGCAGCAGCGGCGGCACTTGGTATAAGGGCACCGCAAATGCTATTTATCAGAATATCGGCTACATGGATCAGTACGATCCTGAATATGTGGTCATCCTCTCCGGCGACCATATTTATAAGATGGACTACTCTGACATGATCCGCCGCCACAAAAAGGCCGGTGCGGTCTGCACCATCTCTGTCATGGAAGTGCCTTGGGATGAAGCCAGCCGCTTCGGTATCATGGCTGTGGACGGCAACGATATGATCACCGAATTTGCCGAGAAACCCAAGGAGCCCAAGAGCAATCTGGCATCTATGGGTATCTACGTATTCTCCTGGCAGGCACTGCGTAAGTACCTGACCGAGGACGAGGCCGATCCCAATTCTGAGAACGACTTCGGCAAGAACATTATTCCCAACATGCTGAAAGACGGACAGCCTATGGCTGCCTACCGCTTTGCCGGTTACTGGAAAGATGTTGGAACGCTGGATTCTCTGTGGGATGCCAACATGGACATGTTGGGAGCCGGTTCCGACCTGGATCTGCGTGATGAAGAGTGGCCCATTTACGCCCGCAGCGTGGATGCGCCCCCCATTTTCCTGGGCCGTGACTGCAAGGTGAACAACAGCGCCATTAACCGTGGCTGTGAGATTCACGGAAATGTGGAAAGTTCCGTCCTTTCTCCGAATGTAAAGGTCGCCAACGGTGCCAGCATCAGCCATTCTGTGCTGCTGCCCGGTGTTGTGGTTGAAGCCGGCGCTGTGATTGAATATGCGATCCTGGGTGAGAATTGCCACATCGGCAAGGACTGCCATGTGGGCGGTGCTCCTGCTGATGGCAAGAAGAAGGAGCTGGCTGTTTTGGCTCCCGATTGCAAATTGGAAGATGGCCGTACGGTCGCTCCCGGTGTGATGTTGGACTATAAAGGTCAGGAGGTTGCAAAGAAATGAACAGACTGCACGGAATTATTTTCTCCTACGTGATGCGTAATGACCTGCGTGAGTTGACGGAACTGCGTTCTCCCGCATCTGTTCCCTTTGGCGGCCGCTATCGTACGGTGGATTTTGCGCTGTCCAATTTGACCAATGCCGGTGTAACGGATGTCGGCTTAGTGCTGCATGGCCGTTATCAGAGTATGCTGGACCATGTGGGCAGCGGCAAGGTTTGGGACTTGAGCCGTAAACGTGGTGGCCTGCGGATTCTGCCTCCCTTCAATTATCAGAAGGATTGGGGCGTTATGCCCTTCCGTGGCAAAATGGAAGCTTTGGCCGGCGTGAAGACCTATTTGGACGAGATTCGTCAGGACTATGTGGTTATGATGGATGGCGACCTGATTGCCAATATCCCCCTGCAGGATGTGCTGAATCAGCATATCGAGTCTAAGGCGGATATTACAGTGGTCTGCGCCAATGATAGCTATAAGACCGCAGATGGTACTTACTATGAGAAAGATGCCCAGGGCCGTATTACGGAGGTCCTGTTCCATTTGAATCAGCCCAGAGGCTATCGTGGTCTGGAGATTTTCATTCTCTCCACGGATTTGCTGCGCAAGCTGGTTGCTGAATGTGAAGCACAGGATCAGTACAGCTTCCGCCGCAGCGTTTTGCTGAACAAGCGTGACGAGCTCAACTTGCAGATGTATGTCTGGGGCGGTTTTGCCGCACAGATGCGTTCCGTTCAGGAATACTATGACCGTTCTATGCAGCTGCTGAATCCGGAGATTCGTGCGGAGCTGTTCCCTGCAGAGCGTCCCATTCGTGCCAAGGGCGCTGATAAGTCCTCCACTTATATCAGTGAAAGCGGTTCCTGCTTGAACTCTCTTGTCGCTGAGGGTTGCTGGATCGAGGGTACTGTGGTAGACTCTATTCTGTTCCCCGGTGTTACCGTGGCAAAGGGTGCAGTGGTACGAAACAGCATCCTGTTCAAGGGTGTTAACGTTGCCGAGAATGCAACGTTGGCCCACGTCATTGCCGATAAGGATGTGGAGGTTCAGAATGGCCGCACCCTGATGGGACACTATACCTATCCCATTGTTCTGGCAAAGAACAGCGTGATCTAATTCAATCAATGACGATCACCGCACTGAAAAGTGCGGTGATCTGTAGAAAATTTGCGCCACAAATCTGCTGCAAAAAACGCCTTGTACGTATGCACTTTTTTCTGGCACAAATTTTCTGCGTAAATAACCCTTGTAAAAAGGGCAATTTTCACTTATAAATTACATGAAAAGGAGCAACCGATATGAAGATCCTGTATGCCACCAGCGAAGCCGTTCCTTTCTGCAAAACCGGCGGACTGGCTGACGTTGCCGGTTCTCTGCCTGCCGCACTGAGCCAAGAGGGCGCGGAAGTTGCTGTGATCCTGCCGCTGTACCAGCGCGTTCGGGAAAAGTTTGGCGACCAGTTGCACTTTGAGTGCTATGACTTTGTAAATCTGGCATGGCGCAACTGCTATTGCGGCCTGTTTTCCTTGGAGAAGGACGGCGTGACCTGGTACTTTATCGATAACGAGCAGTACTTTAACCGCCCTGATCTGTATGGCTATATGGACGATGGCGAACGCTTCGGCTTCTTCTCCCGTGCAGTGGTTCGCATGCTGCATCACCTGAAGTTCTGGCCGGATGTGATTCACTGCAACGATTGGCAGACCGCTTTGGTTCCTATCTACCTGAAAGATGACGGCGTTCGTGAGGAGCAGTATCGTTCCATCAAGACCACGCTGACCATCCACAATATCGAATATCAGGGCCGCTACGGCAAAGAGGTTCTGGGCGACCTGTTCGGCCTGGACGGCGGTTGGATGGCCGACGGCACCATCCAGATGGACGGCGACGTGAACCTGCTGAAAGGCGCAATTTTGTGCGCCGATGCCATTAACGCCGTCTCTCCCACCTATGCAAACGAGCTGAAAAATCCGTTCTTTGCCCATCGCATGGATAGCATTCTGAACCAGTGCAGCTACAAGTTGTCCGGTGTTCTGAATGGCATTGATATGCAGCTCTACAACCCTGCCACCGACTCCCGAATCAGCGAGTGCTATTCCGCTGAGGATATGTCCGGCAAGGCGGTGAACAAGGCAACGCTGCAGAAGATGATGGGACTGAATGAAGAGCCCCATGTGCCGATTGTGGCAATGGTTAGCCGTCTGGTGAGCCATAAGGGCTTGGATCTGGTGCGTGAGGTGCTGCATGACATCATGGAACTGCCTTTGCAGTTGGTGGTTCTGGGTAAGGGCGATGCACAGTATGAGGAATTTTTCCGCTGGGCCGCTCAACAGTACAGCGGCCGTATGTCCGTGTGTCTGGACTACAACGAGAGCCTGTCCATGGCCATTTACTCCGGCGCTGACCTGTTCCTGATGCCCTCTAAGAGCGAGCCCTGCGGCCTGAGCCAGATGATCGCCATGCGCTATGGCACAGTGCCCATCGTCCGTGAGACGGGCGGCCTGCGGGATTCTGTTCGCCCCTATGAGGCGTGGCGCGATGCCGGAACCGGCTTCACCTTTGCCAATTATTCCAGCTCCGATATGCTGCATGTGATTAACGAAGCAGTGTATCTGTATAAGGATTATCCTGATGCCTTCGGACGGCTGCGCGGCCGTGCTATGGCTGAAGATTTCAGCTGGGGCCGCAGCGCCAAGGAGTATCTGCGTATATATGCCAATATTACCGGCCAAATGTGGGAAAACCCTGTGATGGAAGAAGTTCCTGCTGTGGAAGAAGCCCCTGCTGTAGAGGAGGCGGTCACTCCCGCTGAGGAGATCGCCGCTCCTGTGGAAAAGAAAGAAACGCCCAAGGCAAAAAAGGCACCGGCAAAGAAGGCTTCTGCAAAGAAGACTGAGAAGACCACAGAAAAGAAAGCTACGAAGAAGGCAACGAAAGCGGAAAGCGCAGCAGAGATTGCTGCCGACCCTGCCGAGAAGCCTGCTGAGATAAAGACCCGAAAGAAAGGAACCGCTCGTACTGCGGCAAAAGAAAAATGACAAAGTTGTATACCACGAAAACGATGGAAGAGGCACTGACCTCGAAACTGGCCTTGAACTTCGGTAAGACACCGGAAGAGGCTACTGATCAGGAAATGCTTCGCTCCTGTGCACTGGTGCTGCGTGACGTGATCGCCCTGCGTGAAGTGAAGGCGAACCGCAAGACCCGCACAGAGCACAAAAAGCAGGTCCATTATATGTCTCTGGAGTTCCTGATGGGCCGCAGCCTGATGAAGAATGCCTACAACCTGGAAGTGCTGCCGGAGATGAAGGAAGCACTGGAGAATTTGGGCTTTAAGGCTGCCGATATTTTCGAAGCTGAGCCCGATGCAGGTCTGGGCAATGGCGGCTTGGGCCGTCTGGCAGCCTGCTATCTGGATTCTATGACCACACTGGATATTCCCGCTACCGGCTATTCTATTTGCTATGACTTGGGTATCTTCAAGCAGAAGATCGTCGAGAATCAGCAGGTGGAGCTGCCCGATAACTGGAAAGATGTGGGCGCTGCATGGCTGCTGACTAAGCCTGAGGAGGCGCAGGTCGTCCGTTTCGGTGGTACCTTGCGTGAGTTCTGGAGCAATGGACATTTGCATATCGTCAATGAAAATGCCACGTCTGTTTTGGCAGTTCCCTGCGATATGGTGGTTGCCGGTTACGGCACCGATCATGCAAATACCCTGCGCCTGTGGGACGCAAAGCCCACTCGCCCTGTGGATATGTCCCTGTTCTCCCGTGGCGAATATCTGAAGGCGGCAGAGGAAGCTGCTATGGCAGAGACCATTGCTAAGATCCTCTATCCCGAAGATAACCATTATGAAGGCAAGTCCCTGCGCCTGAAGCAGCAGTATTTCTTCGTGTCCGCTACAGTGCAGTCCATTGCCACCAAGCATCTGGCAACCTACGGCACGCTGAAGAATTTCCACGAGAAGAACGTCATTCAGATCAATGATACCCATCCCGCGCTGGTGATTCCTGAGCTGATGCGTATTTTCATCGATGAAGCTGGTATGCAGTGGGACGAGGCTTGGGAGATCACCAGACAGTCCGTGGCTTATACCAACCATACCGTTTTGGCTGAGGCTTTGGAGCGTTGGCCCCAGACCCTGATGGAGACGCTGCTGCCTCGCGTGTGGCAGATCATCACCGAGATCTCCCGCCGTTGGCAGGAGAAGGTGGAAAGCTTCTACCACGACCCCTCCAAGACCGAGAAGATGGCGATCGTCTGGAATGGCGAAGTCCGCATGGCCAACCTGTGCATTGCCGGTGGTACTGCTGTCCACGGCGTGTCCGCCCTGCACTCCGACATTCTGCGCAAGGACGTCTTTAAGGACGCTTGCGGCATGGAGCCTCAGAAGTTCCAGAATGTTACCAACGGTATCGACCACCGTCGCTGGCTCAGCGAGATCAACCCCGGTCTGGACGGCCTGATCAAGGATCTGACCGGCGGCGACGATTATTTGCTGAACCCCTTGACCCTGCAGAAGTTCGACAAGTTTGCCGATGATGCCACAGTACAGAAGCAGCTGGCTGCCATCAAGCGCGCGAACAAGGAAGAGTTTGCAGTTTATGCGAAGAAGACCCAGGACGTGATCTTGAATCCCGATTCCATTTTCGATGTTCAAGTGAAGCGCTTGCATGAGTATAAGCGTCAGTTGCTGAATGTGCTGAATATCATCACGCTGTACCAGCAGTTACAGGATGATCCCAACAGCATCACCATTCCCCACACGTTCCTGTTCGGCGCCAAGGCCGCGCCCGGTTATGCAGTGGCAAAGCGTATTATCCGCCTGATCAACTCTCTGGCGGACGATATCGCCAACAATCCCGTCTGCAAAGACAAACTGCAGGTGGTGTTCCTGGAGAACTACCGTGTGTCCCTGGCAGAGAAGTTGATGCCCGCCAGCGAGGTCTCCCAGCAGATCTCCACCGCAGGTAAGGAAGCTTCCGGTACCGGCAACATGAAGTTCATGATGAATGGTGCACTGACCATCGGCACCCTGGATGGCGCCAACGTGGAGATGCATGAGGTGCTGGGCGACGAGAACATGTTCCTGTTTGGCCTGCACGCCGACGAGGTAGAGCTGCTGAAGCACCAGGGCTATGTGCCTCAGCGCATTTATAGCCACGATCCCAAGCTGAATCGCTGCCTGGAGGCATTGAAGCGCGGCTTCCGTGATGGCGTCAGCTACGAGGATCTGTATCAGCGCCTGCTGACCAACGACGAGTACCTGCTGCTGGCCGATTATGACGATTACTGTGCAGCGGAGCGCCGTATGGTAGAGACTTATGCCGATCAGGCCAAGTGGAACAGCATGAGCATCCACAACATTGCACGCAGTGGTATCTTTGCCGCTGACCGTGCTGTGGCTGAATATGCCGACAACATCTGGCACGTTGAGCATAGATAAATACAACCATTCTTTGCAGTCCGGTGGAGCACGATGCTCCACCGGATTTTTAATCACTATTTAGACGAAATTCTAAATAGATATTGACAAATAGAATGTGTGATGGTATAAAGTATTTAGATAATTTTCTAAATACCAGATAAAAGAGGTGCGCACATGGGATTTGCAGAGACCTTTAAGGCGCTGTCGGACCCGGCACGCCGGGAGATCTTGAATTTGCTGAAAGGCGGAAGTCTGACAGCAGGCGAGCTTTCCGGAAAGTTTGACATGACAGCAGCAACGGTGTCTTATCATCTGGCCCAGCTGAAAAAGGCAGGACTGATCGTGGAACGAAAAGAGAAAAACTTTATCAATTACAGTCTGAATGCCTCTGTGTTAGAAGAAGTACTGCTGTGGCTACAAGATTTGAAAGGAGCGAATGACCATGAAGCTGAATAAGAAATGGATGATTATAACGACTTTGATCTGTTTGCTGCCGATCTTTGCCGGCTTAGCGGTGTATGGCAAGCTGCCGGAGCAGGTGCCGACCCACTTCAGCTTTGACGGTACGCCCAACGGCTGGTCTTCCAAGGCAGTTGCGGTCTTTGGAATGCCCTGTTTCATGGCGGCGATTAACCTGCTGCTCTATTTTGGCCTGAACGCCGATCCCAAAAAGAAGAACATGGGCGAGGCCATGGTGAAGATCAGCTTAGGTGTGGTTCCGGTGCTGTCCGTTCTGATGAGCGGCATGACGCTGGTTAATGCGCTGGGATACAATACGAACATTGAAACGGTCATTCCGCTGCTGATGGGTGTGCTGTTTATTCTGATCGGCAATTATCTGCCCAAGACCAAGCAGAGCTACACCATGGGCATCAAACTGCCCTGGACATTGAACAGCGAGGAGAACTGGAATCGCACTCACCGCATGGCCGGTTTCCTCTGGGTCGCTGGCGGTGTGGTATTTGTTGCTGTAAGCTTGCTGAAAATTTGTAATGTGTGGATCTTTGCCGGAATTCTGGCTGTGATGGTGCTGATCCCCACGGTGTATTCCTATCTGTTGTATAAAAAGGGAATTTAACGTTTTGGGAGCAGAAATGGGTATGTTCCGGGAAAAAAGCATAAAACGGGTCGTTTTATACATACACGGGAAAGGTGGAAACGCGGGAGAGGCAAAGCACTATCAGCCGCTATTTCCGGATTGCGATGTGATCGGTGTTGACTATGCGGCTCAGACCCCATGGGCAGCGAAAGCGGAGTTTGCAAAGATTTTTGATGCGATTGCTGAAACCTATGCGTCTGTGACGATCATCGCGAACAGCATTGGCGCCTATTTCACCATGCACGCCCTGAAAGACAGACCGATCGAGAGAGCATATTTCATCTCACCCGTTGTCGATATGGAACATCTGATCACGGACATGATGCAATGGGCCAATGTGACCGAGGATGAACTTCGGGATAAAAAAGTGATTGAAACGGCCTTTGGAGAAACGCTTTCGTGGGACTATCTGTGCTATGTAAGACAGCACCCTATAGTATGGAAGATTCCGACCCGGATCCTTTATGGAGGGAACGACAATCTGACGTCCTATGAAACGATGACCCAGTTTGCTGATGGGATCGGTGCAAGTCTTACTGTTATGGAAAACGGAGAGCATTGGTTTCACACGCAGGAGCAGATGCGGTTCCTCGACAACTGGATCAGAGGTTAAATGAAAGGCCGGTGGAAAGAGAAGGAGATCCTTTCCACCGGTTTTTGTTGCGTTTGCTGACGGGCGGGTATTTGCCCCGCACATTGTGTTTTCCTGCTGCACAAACCTTTACAAGTTGCAAAATATGTGTATAATAAACTTAAAATCAGATATTATGCACAAAAAGAGGAAAGAAACGATGGAATTTACGGAAGGCGTTCGTTTTGATACATTAGGACTGTCTCAGGAGGTCATGCGTTCCCTGCTGGAGCGGAACATTCAGATGTCCACACCCGTGCAGGCCGGCTGCATTCCCCCCATGATGGCGTGGAAGGATGTCATTGCTAAGGCACCTACCGGTACCGGTAAGACGTTTGCCTATGGCATCCCGATTATTGAACATGTTGACCCGGAGGACGAGAGCGTGCAGGCGGTGATTTTGGCTCCTACCCGGGAACTGGCGATTCAGATTACCGATGAGATTCGCTCCCTCTGCACCTACAAGCACGGCGTGCGGGCGGTTTGTCTGTATGGCGGTGCACCCATTGGCCGGCAGATCGACGCATTGAAAAAGCGCCCGCAGATCGTGGTGGCAACACCCGGCCGATTGAGTGACCACATGAAGCGCCGCACGGTGCGGGTGGACAACGCCCAGACCGTGGTGCTGGACGAGGCGGATCGCATGCTGGATATGGGCTTCGTTCACGATGTGACCCACCTGTTGGACCGCATGAGCAATCGCAAAAATCTGGGTCTGTTCTCTGCCACCATTTCCCGTGAGGTCATGGATATCGCATGGGTTTATCAGCGGGACGCGGAGGAAGTGACCGTTCGGGAAGACGAGCAGAACAAGCCGGATATCAAGCAGTTCCGCATGGATGTCAGCTTTGACGGCAAGGCAGAGGCTATCGCCAGAATTTTGAAAGAGACTGGCTTTGAGCGCAGTATGGTGTTCTGCAATACCAAGGGCAACACAGAGCGAATCACGAAATTCCTGCAAATGCGGGGCATTGATGCCCAGTGCATTCACGGCGACGTCCCGCAAAAGAAGCGGGAACAGGTTTTGGAGCGCTTCCGTCAGGGACAGTTGGAAGTGTTCGTATCTACGGATGTGGCCGCCCGTGGCATTGACGTGGATGATGTGGATATTGTGTTCAATTGCGATATTCCCGACGAAAATCAAGATTATATCCATCGCATTGGCCGTACCGGCCGTGCCCGCCGTCAGGGTGTGGCGGTGAGCTTTGTGGCGGATTTTCCCTCAAAGATCCGCATGGACGATATTGCTAAGAATACCCGGAATGAGATTGTACCTGTTAAGTTTGATGAGGACGGTAAGCTGACCGTTGTCTAAGCCTGTATAAAGAAGTGAGGTTTCAAATGAAAAACTGGAAACGCCTGTTGGCGTTGGGACTGTCCATCGTGATGAGCATAACAGTGCTGACGAGCTGCGGAAAACGTGGACAGGACAGCGGAGAGAGTCTATCTGTCTGCGTCGGTGAAGCACCGCTGACCTTTGACCCGATTTATGCAGAGCGACTGAGCGACCAGACGGTTCTTGCCCATATGTATGAAAACCTGATGCGCGTGAGTACCAATAGCGAGGGCGCAACAGTGGTGACGGAAGGCGCTGCCAAGAATGTTTCCGTGGAGGAAAATGCAGACGGCACCGTAACCTATACGTTCCGCCTGCAGGATGGCAAGTGGTCCGATGGCGTGCCGGTGAAGGCCAACGACTTTGTGTATGCATGGCAGCGCATTGTCAATCCCAGCTATGCGTCTCCGTTTGCATCTATGCTGTCCATCATCAGCGGATACGACGAGGCCAGAGCCACCGGTGATATGTCTAAACTGGCGGTAACAGCAAAGAGCGCAAACACCTTGGTGGTGACATTGGATGGCAATTACGACTGGTTTTTGCGAGAGGTATGCACATCGCCGGTCACAGTTCCACTGCGGCAGGATGTGCTGAAGAAGCTGTACGAGGCTTCCAAGGATCTGGATCCCGATGGGACGTTGGATCTGCACTGGTGGACAAATGCCACAAAAGCGGTGACGAATGGCCCCTTTGTCGTGATGGAGCAGGATGGCGATACATCCCTGACGTTGACCGCAAACCCCCATTACCACCAGAAGCGAAGCGGGCCGGAGAAGATCGTGTTCCGCTTCGGAGATGAGAAAACAGCGGAAAAACTGTATGAAACAGGCGAAGTAGATGCCATTGCACCGCTATCTGAATCGTGGATGGCATCTCTGCTGGAGACAGATGAAAACTGGGTACCGGATCCGGAACTGGTTACCCACACGGTCATGTTTAACTGCGAGCGTCTAACGGATGAACACGTCCGAAAGGCTCTGAGCCTTGCCATTGACCGCAATGCCATTGCGGAGATCGCAGGAGTGACAGCCAAAGCGGCGGAAGGATTGGTTCCTCCCGGCGTGCCTGAGGGAGACAACGACTTCCGCACAAAAGGCGGAACTCTGATCGATCATGATCCGGAGACGTATGCGGACCGTTGCACAGAGGCCATCTCTCTGCTGGAGTCTTCGGGATATGAGAGCGGTGCCAGTTTGGGTGAAATAGAGTATTTCTACGTGGCGGAAGGCCATAATGGTGCCGTTGCTGCAGCGCTGTGTGAAAACTGGAATCGTGTGTTGAAAACCAGAATTACTCCGAAAGCGGTGACCCGGGAGGAACTGCTGACAGCCTTGAAGTCCGGAGACTATGTGCTGGCTGAGATGGATGTGAGTGCAGTCTGCAACGATGCGGAGTGTTTCCTGATGGACTTTACGATAGGAAACAGCAAAAATTACCTGCATTACGGAAACAGCGCATATGACACCTTGATGTCCATTATTGCGATTGCGGAAGACGGCAGCGCCCGTATGGGCTGTCTGCATGATGCGGAAGATCTGCTGCTGAATATCGATTGCGCTTTGGCGCCTCTGCACACCTGCGGAACTGCTTGGACGCTGCGGGAGAGTTATTCCGGTGCGATTCGGGATACCCGTGGTTGGTTCAGCTTTGCAAATGTGTATAAGCGCCCTGTGGTGTGATAAAAACAGAAGATCCCATGCCGATGAATTCGGCATGGGATCTTTTTGCAGTTAAATTGAAAATTAAACAGAGAACAACAGATCGCTGTAAACGGGGAAGGGCCAGACCTCATTGGGGATCATAGGCTCCATGGTATCGCTAATGGCGCGAGCCTTTACCATGTCAGGCACCAAGGTATCACGGCAGTAAGCGATTCCGCGCTTGGGATCGGCGGGCAGCTTTGCGAGATCGCGAGATAGCTTCTCACAGGCGGCATACAGCTGATCGGTGAGCTTTCCCAGTTCCTTGGCACAGGCGCTGTCATACTTGTTAGAGACACCCATATTCTCCTTTTTCCAGGCTCGCTCGCTGAGATCGGCGACGAACTTGGAGGTGGCAGGCAGGATCTGGCGATGCATCATGTCGATCATGGTCTTGGCCTCAATGGAGATCACAGAGATGTAATTTACCATGTGGATCTCAGCACGGGCAAACATCTCTTCCTTAGAATAAATGCCGTGTTTGACGAAAAGATCAACATTCTTTTTGGCGGTGTAGAACGGCAGAGCATCGGCGGTGGTGGGAAGGTTGACAAGCCCGCGCTTTTCAGCTTCTGCCAGCCAGGCATCATCGTAGCCGTTGCCATTGAAAATGATGCGCTGATGCTCCGTGAAAACCTTACGGATCAGAGCTTCCAGGGTGGACTGGAAGTCATCGGCTTTTTCCAGCTCATCGGCAAACTGCCGCAACTCCTCCGCCATAATGGTGTTCAGAGCAATGTTGGGACCGGAAATAGACTGACTGGAACCCAGCATACGGAATTCAAACTTGTTGCCGGTGAAAGCCATGGGACTGGTGCGGTTCCGGTCGGTATTATCCTGCGGAATAGGCGGCATGGCATCTACGCCGATCTGCAGGGTGCGCTTTTCGGCATCTTCGTAAGTCGTGCCGTTGATGATAGACTCAACAACACGGCCCAAATCGTCGCCCAGGAAGATGGACAATACAGCGGGAGGTGCTTCCTGCGCACCCAGGCGGTGGTCGTTTCCGGGGAAGGCCACAGTGCAGCGCAGGAATTCCTGATACTCGTCCACGCCCTTGACGAAAGCGGCCAAAAACAGCAGGAACTGTGCGTTCTGACTGGGAGTTTTGCCGGGTTTGAACAGATTTTTACCGGTGTCGGTGCTGAGAGACCAGTTGTCATGCTTGCCGGAACCGTTGACACCCGCAAAGGGCTTTTCGTGGAGCAGGCACACCAGATTGTGCTTGTCAGCAACCTTTTTCATGATCTCCATGATCAACTGATTATGGTCGCAGGCGGTGTTGGCATCCGTGTAAATGGGAGCCATCTCGTGCTGAGAGGGAGCGACCTCATTGTGCTTGGTTTTACTGTAAATACCCAGTGCCCACAGATGCTCATCCAGATCTTTCATAAAAGCGGCAACACGGGGCTTGATGGCGCCATAGTAATGGTCGTCCAGCTCCTGAGAGCGG
>JAKSQE010000089.1 GCA_024404295.1 Oscillibacter sp. | reverse complement strand
TGCTTGACCCCAAGGGTGAGCTGTTGGAGTCCACGGGCAATCTGCTGGAGGGCGAAGGCTATGACATCAAGGTGTTAGACCTGATCCATCCGGACTTGAGCCATTGCTACAACCCCTTTGTCTATCTGCGGGGAGATGATGATATTCAAAAGCTGGTGTCCAACATCTTTAAGAACACCACGCCGAAAGGGGCAAAATCATCCGACCCGTTTTGGGACAGTACGGCGGCGCTGCTTCTTAAAGCATTGATAAGCTATCTCTATTACGAGGCTCCCCCGGAGGAACAGAACTTCACCATGGTCATGGAGATGATCCACGCCGGTGATGTGATGGAGAGCAACGAGAGCTACCGTTCACCGCTGGACAATCTCTTTGACCGGCTCTATAAGCGCGACCCGGATCACATTGCCTGCCGCTACTATCGGGAGTATCGAGCCGGTGCCGGCAAGACGCTGAAATCCATCCAGATCACTTTGATTTCCCACTTGGAAAAATTCAACATTTCCTCTGTTCGGGCCTTGTGTCAGACGGATGAAATGGACTTGCCGAGTCTGGGCGTGAAGAAAACCGCCATCTTTGCCGTGATACCCGAAAACGACAGTTCCCTGAATTTCATCGTCGGTATGCTTTACACCCAGCTTTTCCAACAGCTCTATGAAACGGCCAAGGAATCGCCCGGTGGGAGGCTGCCTGTCCATGTGCATTTCGTCATGGATGAATTTGCGAACGTGGCGCTCCCGGAGGATTTTGACCAACTGCTGTCCACCATGCGAAGCCGGGAGATCTCCGTGTCCATCATCATTCAGAACATGGCACAGTTAAAGGCTTTGTTTGAAAAGCAATGGGAGAGCATTGTGGGCAACTGCGATGAGTTTCTCTACCTTGGCGGCAATGAGCAAAGCACACACGAGTATGTGTCAAAGCTGCTGGGCAAGGAAACCATAGACACCCGCACCTATGGCCGGAGCCGGGGCAGAAACGGAAACTACAACACCAACTGGCAGATCGTCGGTCGTGAGCTGATGACACCGGATGAAGTGCGTACGCTGGATAACCGCTACGCACTTCTTTTTATTCGCGGTGAGATGCCGATACAGGATGAGAAGTATGACATTCTGAAACACCCGAACCTGTCAAAAACCACAGACGGCAATGCCGCCCCTTATCTTCACGGCACGGATTCTCTCAGCTTTGCCACCTTCATGGTACACAGGCTGGAGGGTGCAAATGCCGATGAAGATAAACCCAACTATATCTTTTTATCCAGCGATGAAATCAATGAATTCATCGAAGAACATGAGGAGGAAACATCCAATGAAAAAAGCAACAAATACTCTTAACCTTCAGCGCAGCGGTGCTAAGGCAGTGCGAACTGCCATTGCCACCATTATGGCTATTGGTTGCTGCACCGTCTTTGCCTTTGCCGAGGGCGGAGATCCCATCGGGGTCATCAACAACCTGTCCGATTTCATTTTCGGACTCATCCGTGCCGTGGGTCTCATCCTGCTGGGCTGGGGCATCGTGCAGATCGGTCTTTCGTTCCAGAGTCATGACCCCTCTCAGCGTTCCAACGGCTTTCTCACCCTGGCCGGCGGCGTGGTCATTACTTTTGCAAAAGAAATCCTGAATCTTATTATTGGCGGCTGAGTTTTCCGTAAAGGGAGAGGACACGCGACGGTGTCCTCTCCCCGAAGGAGGTGTATTCAATGTCGGATAACTGGGTCGTACAGAACCTCACCAACTCCCTGAATATCTGGAATGAAAAGTTGGGCGAAGTATGGACGCTTTTGACCCAATCGCCCCAATCCTTCAAGGGCGGCGCTGTGTGGTCGGTCATCGTCAGCATTTACGGAACACTGCAAGCCATTGGTTATGCCTTGCTGGTGCTGTTCTTTGTGGCAGGTGTCATGAAGACCTGCGGCTCTTTTGCAGAAGTGAAAAGGCCGGAACACGCCTTGCGCCTGTTTTTCCGCTTTGCCCTTTCCAAAGCCGCCATCACCTACGGCATGGACTTAATGCTGGCGCTGGTGGAGATCGTGCAGGGTATCATTTCAAACATCATGCAATCCTCCGGCATCGTCAATCCGGAGGGTACGGTACTGCCATCCGAAATCATTACTGCGGTGGAGGAATGCGGCTTCTTTGAATCTATCCCGCTATGGGCGGTGACGCTGATTGGAGGACTGATTATCTGGGTACTGTCTTGCATCATGATCCTCAGTGTCTACGGACGGTTTTTCAAAATCTATATCTATACCGCCATCGCTCCCATTCCCATGTCTGCCTTTGCCGGTGAGCCTACCCAGAGCATAGGCCGGAGTTTTTTGCGCGGCTATGCGGCAGTTCTCTTGGAAGGCGCTGTCATCATGCTGGCCTGTGTCATTTTCTCCGCCTTTGCCTCCTCGCCGCCTGTCGTCACCTCCGGTGCCGCTGCGTCCATGGTATGGACGTATATCGGGGAACTCATCTTCAATATGCTGATCCTTGTGGGCAGCGTGAAAATGTCCGACCGTTTGGTGCGTGAAATGATGGGTCTGTAAGGAGTGCGCTATGAGCAATCATCATTCCATCATACAAGACGGCTATTCACAAAAGGACTGCGACTGTCGCTACTGCCTCCATTACGGCGGTATGCGAAACAAGGAAGTGGTCTGCAAAGCGGGAAAATGTGTTTGTGCAGAAGAAAAACGCATGGCAAAAGAAAAGGAGGAAAAAGGCCATGGATGTGAAAATCAATAAAGAAATACAAAACTACGCAGAGACGGTGTATTTCGGGCTGACCATTCGGCAGTTTGTGTTCTCTGTGCTTGCTGTTGGCGTGGCGGTGGCGCTCTACTTCCTGCTGCGGCCTTATTTCGGAACGGAGACTCTGAGCTGGCTCTGCGTCCTCGGTGCTGCTCCCTTTGCAGCATTGGGCTTTGTCCGCTACCACGGCATGACGGCAGAGCAGTTATTCCGGGCATGGCTTCGCTCTGAGGTATTGGAACCGCGTCATCTGGAGTTTCATGCCAACAACTACTATTACGAGGCAACGAAAGAGCTGATAGATAAGCACGATCAGGAGGTGTATAAGCGCCGTGATTAAAACTCTCAAAACCATTCTTCTGCAAGACAAGGAGAAGTACCGCGTTCCCAAAAAGATTCAGGATGTTATTCCCATCAAGTGTATGTGGGAGGACGGTATCTTCAAGACCGGCAACCGCTATTCCAAAAGCTACTGCTTTACGGATATCAACTATCGGGTGGCTTCCGATGAGGATAAGCAGACCATGTCCAAGTCCTTTCAGCGGCTTATCAACAGTCTGGACTGCGGTGTGCCGGTAAAATTCACCGTGTTTACGCACTCCCGCAGCTCCACAGCTATGAACGGAAATGCTTATCTGCCTCTGACCGGTGATGATAATGACGTTTATCGGACGGAGATCAACAACATGATTACGGACAAGGCTTGCTATGGCAGCGGTATGAATCAGGAGCGTATCATTACCATCTCCGTCCATAAGCCCAACATTGAGGCGGCGCGGGTATATTTCAACCGTATCGACCGGGAGCTGTCTCTGCATTTTGCGGCGTTAGGCTCCAAGTGCGCGGAGCTGACCGGCAGTGACCGTATCCGTATTCTCCACGACTTCTATCGACCGGAGGATACCGCCACCTTTTCGTTTAACGCCAAGGAGATGATTCGCCGCGCTCATGGTTTCTGCGACACCATCTGTCCGACCAGCATGGAGCCTACCAAGAACCACCTGAAGCTGGGCAACACCTTTGCCCGCACCATGTTTTTGAAAGACTACGCCAGCTCCATTGACGATACGCTGATCTCTGAGCTTTCCAACCTTAATTCGCACATGATGGTATCCTTGGATATTGTCACCGTTCCCCAGGAGGAGGGCATCCGCGTGATCGAAAACAAGCTGCTGGCCATGGATACGGAGGCAGCCAATTTCAGCCGCAGGCAGATCGCCAATAACAACTATACCGCCGACCCGCCCTTTAATCTGCAACTCAGGATCAAGAGCGCAAAGGAGATTTTGGACAAGCTTTCTTCCAAGGATGAGCGCATGACCTTTGGCACCTTAACGCTGGTCATAACGGCGGATTCTCTGGAACAGTTGGATACGGACACTGAGGCTGTGATCGCCTTGGCTCAGAGCTACGGCTGTCAGATGGCCACCTTCACCTATCAGCAGATAGACGGGCTGAATACCGTCCTGCCCATCGGCAGCAGTCGCGTCATTCAGAACCGCACCCTGACAACGGAGAGCCTGTCCGCCTTTATCCCCTTTAATGTGCAGGAGATTATGGACGAAGGCGGTATGTATTACGGCGTCAATGCCATTTCCCAGGACCTGATCCTCTGTAACAAGGCAAAGCTGATGAACCAATCCTCGTTCCTTTTGGGCATCCCCGGCTCCGGTAAGTCTTTCATGGCAAAGCTGATCATTATTTTGCTTCTGCTTGGGACACAGGATGATATCTTCATTTGCGATCCTGAAGGTGAATACGGGCCGCTGCTCAAAGCCATGGGCGATATATGTTCGGTCATCCATATTGCCGCAGGCGGCAAAGACCGCTTGAACGCCATGTATATGGTGGACGGCTATGGCGAAGAAAATCCCGTGGTGGTCAAGTCGCAGTTCATCATGTCTCTGGTGGAGCAGATCGACAAGAAGGGCGTTGGGCCGCAGCACAAGTCTATCATCGACCGCTGTGTCGCTTCGGTCTATCGGGAAGCCGAGATCACCGGCATCGTGCCCACGCTCTGCACCCTGCGCGAAAAGCTGTTGGAGCAGCCGGAGCCGGAGGCAAAGCAGGTGGCACTGGCCTTGGAGCTTTACACCACCGGTTCTCTGGACATCTTCGGACGTGGCAGCAACGTGGATCTGGACAAGCGAGTGCTGGTATTTGATATTCACGGCCTTGGCTCTCAGTTGAAGCCCGCAGGACTGTTGGTGATTACTGATACCATTCTGAACCGCGTGACGCTGAACTGGAAAAAGGGCAAACGCACTCATGTGTTCATTGATGAATTCCATGTGGTATTCGAGAATGAGTATTCCGCCGCCTTTTTCAACTCAGCGTGGCGGCAGTTCCGAAAGCGCAACGCCTATCCCACAGCCATTACGCAGAATGTGGAGTATCTGCTGGACAGTGTTCAGGCATCTACCATGCTTTCCAACTCTGAATTCATCGTCATGATGAATCAGGCAGCTCCCGACCGGGAAAAGCTGGCGCGGCTGCTGAATATCTCCCCTGAGCAGATGAGCTATATCACCGATGTGGAACCCGGCTGCGGACTCATTAAATACGGCAGTACCTTGGTGCCGTTTATCAATAAGTTCCCCAAGGATACCAAGCTCTATGAGCTGATGACCACAAAGCCCGGTGAGGGTGTATTTGCCGGAGCCGGCAATGACAGCTAATAACAGGAAGGAGGAACTTGCCCATGAATGAGAAAAAGGCGGTGGAACCTACTCAGGATATGTCAAAGAACAAACGCACGGCCATGGTTTCCCATCGGATGAAACAGGAAGTGACCAAAGCCCGAAGCAAGGTGCAGCACTATTCGGATGATGGGCAGGAATCCCCTGCGGAATATGCAGAAGATACGGTTCGTAATGCCGTAGACGAAATCGTTTATGACTCCGGTCATGGTATCCATAACGCTGTGAAGGGAGCCGCCCGCAAAG
>JAKSQE010000088.1 GCA_024404295.1 Oscillibacter sp. | reverse complement strand
TTGCGCAAGAAATTTCTAAAATCGGAGCTTACGCAAAAGGGAAGGACATCACCCAGAAGGACATAGACGCTGTGGCAGATCCAATCTTGTCGGCAGAAGTTTTTAAGATGACAGATGCAGTTGCACAAGGCAATTACAATGCGGCGTCTGCAATTCTGGGTGACCTGCTGAAAATGCAGACAGAACCGATTATGATCTTGGCCGCATTGGGAAACCAGTTGCGCCGGGTTTACACCGCTCGTATGGCAATTGACAGCGGAAAGGACAAGGCGTGGCTGATGGATCTGTGGGATATGAAGTCTGATTATCCAGCCAAGTTGTTGCTTTCTGCCGCAAAGAAAACCACCGCCGATTGGTGCGCCAATGCGGTGAAAATGTGTCAGGTGCTTGACCGCCGCATGAAGAGCGAACGAGGTTGCGATGCCGAAGGGGAGCTGAAGCTGTTACTGGTACGTCTGGGAGCTGAGCGAAAATGAAGACGATTAAAGAAGTAATTGTGGTGGAAGGCCGCTACGATAAAAACACGTTGTCCCAGATCGTGGATGCCACCATCGTTACTCTGGGTGGTTTTGCGGTATTCAATGACAAAGAAAAAATTTTGTTACTTAGACGCCTGGCAGAGGAGCGCGGGTTGATCATTCTAACAGATAGCGATGGCGCCGGCTTTGTGATTCGCAATTACCTCAAGGGTACTCTGCCGAAAGAACGTGTGAAACAGGCATATATTCCCGATGTCTACGGGAAAGAGCGCCGGAAGCGCACCGCCGGAAAAGAGGGAAAGTTAGGCGTGGAAGGAATGCGTCCGGAGGTTATTTTGGAAGCATTGCGGCAAGCCGGTGCTACATTTGTCGGTGAAGAAACTCCTGCAGGTAAAGAAAAGGATCCAATTACGAAAGTGGATCTCTATACATGGGGATTGACCGGCGGAGAGGGAAGCAGTGAAAAGCGAGCAATATTATTGAAGGCTTTGGCATTGCCGGAGCATTTAAATACCAATTCTATGCTGGAAATGCTGAACCTGCTGTATGATAAAGAAATGATTCTTTCAATCATCAAGAACGACGAAAGCGGAGTGCAATAAGTACTCTGCTTTTTTCTTCTCTTTCGACAAAATTCGACAAAGAAAATAGATCTCGCATGTTACGCTACTTATGAAATATATTGAGCGGAGGATGCAATATGGAAGCTTTTTTCTTTGGAAGTGCGGACTGTTTGGGAAAAACGATTTATTATTATCTGCTTCAAAGCGGAGTTTGCCACCCTCATTACGGCATAAAAGTTTTGTTCGGAGATGAAAATGTGGCCATTCCAAAAATAAGCACACGGAAAGAAAGCGTTTGTGCACTGTTGGAGCAAATGCTGCAGGGAGCCGTAACACCTGTAACCGTATCGGATGTGATTGAGGACTGGTTAGGGGAATAAGCGGCAGATTTTTCCTTGCTTTTCAAGTAAAACATATGTATAATAAAAGTCTATGTAGAAACTTACAAAGGAAGGAATGATCGACATGTCTGATGAGATCAAGACGACCCAGGACGAAGTTTCCGAAAGCCGGAACTTTATTCATACTTTTATTGAGGAGGATATTGCCCAAGGCGGCCAGTTTGAGGGCATGACTGTCCATACTCGTTTTCCACCGGAACCCAACGGCTACCTGCATATCGGTCATTGCAAAGCACTGACCATTGACTTTGGTACAGCAGAGAAGTTCGGAGGCATCTGCAACCTCCGCTTTGACGACACCAATCCTGCCAAGGAAGATACCGAGTTCGTGGATGCGATCCAGGACGATATCCATTGGCTGGGCTTTGACTGGGACGACCGTATGTTTTACGGCTCTGACTATTTTGAAAAGACTTACGAGTTGGCCATCGGCTTGATTAAGAAAGGTCTGGCCTACGTCTGTGAACTGACTCCCGAGGAGTTTAAGGAGTACCGCGGCAGCATTGGTGTGCCCGGCAAGTCTCCCTGGCGTGACCGGCCTATCGAGGAAAGCCTGGATCTGTTCCAGCGCATGAAGAACGGCGAGTTCCCCGAAGGCAAGTACACTTTGCGCGCTAAGATCGACATGGCCAGCGGCAACTTCAATATGCGCGACCCTGTTATTTACCGCATTCGCTACATCGAGCATCATCGCCAGGGTACCAAGTGGTGTATTTTCCCCATGTACGATTTTGCACATCCCATTCAGGATGCGCTGGAGGGGATCACCCACAGCCTGTGTTCACTGGAGTACGAGGCACACCGTCCTCTGTACAATTGGGTGATTGAGAACGTGGACGTAGAAAATCATCCCCGTCAGATCGAGTTTGCAAGACTGGGTATCAACTATACTGTGATGAGTAAGCGTAAACTCCGCCGTCTGGTGGAGGAGGGACGCGTCTCCGGTTGGGACGATCCCCGTATGCCGACTCTGTGTGGCCTGCGCCGTCGTGGCTATACCGCACAGTCCATCCGTAATTTCTGTGAGCGTATCGGCGTTTCCAAGGCGGATTCTACTGTGGATTACGGTTTCCTGGAACACTGCCTGCGTGAGGATCTGAACGAGACCGCACAGCGCCCTATGGCAGTTCTGCGTCCGATCAAACTGACGATTACGAATTATCCCGAAGGTCAGAGTGAGAAAGTCACGATTGAGAACAATCCTGTTGATCCCAATGCCGGTACCCGTGAGATCAGCTTCTCCCGTAATCTGTGGATCGAGGCGGACGACTTTATGGAAGTCCCCGTTCCCAAGTATAAGCGTCTGACTCCCAATGGTCCCGAGTGCCGTTTGAAGGGTGCTTATCTGATCACCTGTACCGGCTGCGTAAAGGACGAGCAGGGAAACGTGGTGGAAGTTCTGGCTACCTACGATCCCGATAGCCGTGGCGGTGACCCTGCTGACGGCCGCAAGGTGAAGGGTGCAACCATTCACTGGGCCGATGCCGAAACGGCAATCGATGCTGAAGTTCGCCTGTATGACTATCTGTTCACGGACGAATCTCCCGATGGTCCCGACAAAGACTTTATCGACTGTCTGAATCCTGCCTCTCTGGAGATCCTCAATGGTTGTAAGGTGGAGGCCGGTATGGCCGACATTGCCGCTGAATATGCGAAAAACGGTAAGCGCAGTGAGACGGCTCCGGGCTTCCAGTTTATGCGTCTGGGCTACTACTGTCTGGATTGCCGCGACTGCAAGCCGGATCACCTGGTATTTAACCGCAGTGTGTCTTTGAAGGACAGTTTCAAGAAGTAAAAAAACTCATAAAAAAGCGGATGTGACTTCACATCCGCTTTTATTATGAAGTATTGTTACGATTTCTTTCTATGAGAAATCACGAACCAAACCAATTATTCTTCGGGGATTTCGATAGGATAACCCAATGAGCAGAATGTAAAGGTACCGGTGCCAAATACCGTACCATCCTGCCCGGTGATCTTTACCTCAAGAACGCTGATGAGATTACCGTGGCGTACCTCAAAAGCCTCTGCGGTCAACAGATCACCGATCTTGGCGCCGCGAAGAAAGTGGTAGCTTGCATCAACAGTCACGCAAGCGTTACCATAAGCGACCATGGCAGAACCACAGGCGTTATCTGCCATGGTGAAATATACTCCACCGTGAGGGACATTCAGCGGGTTTACATCGTCAGATGTTACGGTTTTTGTCACACGAGCATAGCCGGGGCGCAAGTCCTGCAGTACGATACCTTGACGCTGGCAATAGGGGTTATGCAGATTACGGAATCTCAATAGTTTTTGTAAATCCATGTCAGCCATGTCGAATCGCCTCACTTTCTTTTTTATCATCATATACCCGCCAAGAAAATCCGTCAAATGAAAAAGCCGTGAAGGTTTCATTCCTCCACGGCTATAAATGTTTGCGAATCGTGTTAATTGCACCTTTTTCCAAGCGTGATACCTGGGCCTGAGAAATGCCCACCTCTGTTGATACTTCCATTTGGGTTTTCCCATCAAAAAAACGAAGGGATAAGATATGGCGTTCACGTTCATCTAAAAATTTCATAGCATCTTTCAGTGCAATGCGCTCTGCCCATTTTTCATCGGTATTTTTGCCATCGCTGATTTGGTCCATAACGCAGACCGTATCACCACTGTCTGAGTAGACAGGCTCGTAAAGGGAAACCGGCTCCATGATGGCATCCATGGCAAAAACGATCTCTTCGCGAGGGATATCTAATGCTTGCGATAATTGCTCCACGGTAGGCTCTCGCTGATTTTCGGAAATCATCCGTTCCCTTGCCTGCAAAACACGGTAAGCGGTATCACGCATACTGCGGGAAATGCGAATGGCGCTGTTATCCCGCAGGTAACGGCGAATTTCTCCGATGATCATGGGAACGCCATACGTGGAAAACCGAACCGGCTGTGAAATATCAAAATTATCGATCGCCTTCATCAGCCCGATACATCCGACCTGAAACAAGTCGTCAACACTCTCACCTCGTCCGTTAAACCGTTGAATCACAGACAAAACCAAACGGAGATTTCCTTCAATTAGTTGTTCTCTTGCGGAAGAATCGCCGCTTTTACATCGGCGAAGTAGTTCCATCGTTTCTTCGTTTTTCAGCACCTTTAGCTTTGCGGTATTGACGCCTGCAATCTCTACTTTTCCCTGCATGAAACGTACACCTGCCCGTCCTGAAACTTTCAAATTCAGTATGACCGCTGGCGTTTTTTCCTATACTGGAAGCTTTTGTCACTTTCTGCGGTGATAGGACATTCCGCTTCGTGCATAGCCTTTTACGAAGGAGGAGATGCTTATGCAGGTGCGGATTCGAGACTTAAGACGGAAAGAAGTCATCAATATCACCGATGGTGGGCGGCTTGGCTTTGTGTCAGATGTAGAGTTTCGTGCACCGGAAGGGCAGGTGCTGGCTATCATCGTTTACGGCCCTGCTCGCTTTTTCGGGTTGTTTGGCAGGGGAGAAGAGTACTACATTCCCTGGGACTGTATTCAAAGAATGGGAAACGATATTATCTTAATTGAGAAGCCTTTTCCGAACCACGAGGCCCTTCCAGAGCGAAAACATCGACGAAAATTATAAAGAAACAAGTAAATGTGTGAAAATCTCGTTATTTTTCAGAGATTTTCACACATTTCTTTGAAAAAGTACTTGCATTCGCCAGACTCCTATGATATGATATTTCAGCATTCCGCATGACTGCGGACTCTTTGTTTGTGCCCTTTTTTAAGAAAATCGGTTAGCAAAGAGGAGGAAACAGTCAGAGGTTACAACTAAATTTATTTGGAGGAAATTAAAAATGGCAAACGTCGTATCCATGAAAGCCCTGCTGGAAGCAGGCGTCCACTTCGGTCATCAGACCCGTCGCTGGAACCCCAAGATGGCTCCCTATATTTACACCGAGCGCAACGGTATTTATATCGTTGACCTGCAGAAGACTGTGAAGAAGCTGGAAGAGGCTTATGCTTTCGTCCGCGAGGTTGCTGAAAGCGGCCAGACCGTTCTGTTCGTCGGCACCAAGAAGCAGGCTCAGGATGCTATCAAGGAAGAGGCTCTGCGCTGCGGTCAGTACTATGTCAACGCTCGTTGGCTGGGCGGTATGATGACCAACTTCAAGACCATGCGTACTCGTGTGGACCGTCTGACTCAGCTGAAGACCATGCAGGCTGACGGCACTTTCGATATGCTGCCCAAGAAGGAAGTCATGAAGCACATGGGCGAGATTGAGAAGCTGGAGAAGTACCTGGGCGGCGTGAAGGAAATGAA
>JAKSQE010000087.1 GCA_024404295.1 Oscillibacter sp. | reverse complement strand
GGGATCGAACCGCTGACCTCTTGACTGCCAGTCAAGCGCTCTCCCAGCTGAGCTATACCCCCAGATGTTTGTGCCTTTTGCTCGGAACACATGAGAGTATAGCAAAGGAACGACTGGTTGTCAATAGGATTTTTGAAAAAAAGGAAGAAATAAAGGGTGGACCAGATGAAATTCTTTCCGGCAAGACCTTGCGTTTTTTTGAAAATTTGCTAAAATATATTAATCTTTAAAATGAATGGAGGGCTTGCACATGATTTTACATGAGTCCGGAGAAGACTATTTGGAGGCAATTCTGGTTTTGCGTGAAAAGAATCAAGACGTGCACTCCATTGACATTGCGAATCTCTTGGGGTATTCCAAACCCAGCGTCAGTATTGCTATGAAAAAGCTGCGTGAAAACGGCTATATTACCATGGAAGACAATAACCACATTATGCTGACGGAAAGCGGAGAAGCGGCTGCCATTCGGGTTTATACTCGGCATAAAACCATTACGGAGTTGTTTCAGATGATGGGCGTTTCTGCGGAAACGGCGGCGGAAGATGCGTGCAAAGTGGAGCACGACCTCAGCGAAGAGACCTTCCAATGTATGCAGAAGTATCTTGAAAGCAAAAAGTAAGACCGGCAGAGCGGCAGATTTGCTGCTCTGCTTTTTTGCCCTTGAAAAAGCTGTGATTTGCTTTTATGATGAGACTGAAAAGGGAATAATCGTATGGGAGGAATATCATGCCGGTCCGCTGGATGTGATACAGCAGATGCGGGTATGATGAAAGAATCGGTATGGTGATAGAAAATCATTTTGAGATTCGATTAACAGATGATGAGTTGCGGGCAATCAGTTCCATCGGTTTAGCGCATATGGGTGATGCGGTGTTTGAACTGTTGGTACGCAGTTGGCTGTGTCGAAACGGGAAAGCTACCGGAAAGGGTTTGCATCAGGCCACCATTCGGCTGGTCTGCGCAGAATCTCAGGCACAGAAGGCGGAGATCATTCTGCCGCTCTTGACGGAAGAGGAACTGGCGGTGTTCAAGCGGGGACGCAATGCACAGGTACATAGCATCCCCAACCATGCCAGCCGTGCCCAGTATGGAACTGCAACTGCGTTGGAAGCCTTGCTGGGCTGGCTTTACCTGCGAGGAGAACATGCGCGCATCAGCAAATTGTTTGATGCAATGATGGAGGAGTAAGTCATGCCATTGGACGCCATCTGCCTGCAGGCAGTTGTGGAAGAGCTGCGACCTCAACTGCTGGGTCTGCGAATTGATAAAGTGCAGCAACCGGCCAGGGATCAGGTTATTTTACTGCTGCGCGGCAATAAGCGCCTTCTACTGAACGCAGGAGCCAATGCGCCGCGTTTACAGCTAACGGAACTGCTGCGGGATAATCCGGCAGAACCACCTATGTTTTGCATGCTTCTGCGCAAGCATTTGGTTGGAGCTCGCATTGCGGACATAACCCAACCGATTCTGGAGCGCCTGGTTCGCATGGAACTGGATATCACCGATGATTTCGGCCAGCCCGGTAAGCGGACGCTGGTCCTGGAAGCCATGGGTCGCCGATCCAATCTGATCTTACTGGATGGAGACGGCCGCATTATTGATTGTATGCGCCGTGTGGATGCCGACCTGTCTGCGGCACGACAGGTGCTGCCGGGGCTGTTTTATGAGCCGCCTGCCTCGGCAGGAAGATTGCCCATGACCGAGGAAACTGCAGAAGGCTTCGGAGCAAAGCTTCGTCAAGCGTCCACGGAACAGCAGTTGGACAGTTTTTTGTTGGAACAGTATTTTGGTATTTCTCCCATGATGGCACGGGAACTGGCGTTCCGAACAGTCGGATCCACAGACGGGAGAATTTTTGAGTTGGATACAGCGGGGAGTGACCGCTTCTGGCAAAATTTTAATGAGGTTTCAACAGCTGTAAAAGAATGCCGTTTTGTGCCGATTTTACTCAACAAAAACGGAAAACCATTTGAATTTTCCTGCCTGCCCATTCTGCAATATGGATTTGCAGTTCAGGAAGAACGGTTGGACAGTTTCTCGCATCTTTTGGATCAGTTCTACGAAGCAAGAGAAAAGCAGGAGCGTGTACGACAAAAAGGTGCGGATCTGATCCGTACGGCAACTACCGCCCGTGACCGTGTCAAACGGAAACTGGCCATGCAGGAAAAGGACTATGCCGCCACCCAGAATCGAGACGAGCTGCGCATCTGTGGCGATTTAATTACTGCCAATCTCTATCGAATGGAAAAAGGCAGTGCATCTCTGGTATGCGAGAACTATTATGAGGAAAACTGCCCGGAAAAGCGCATCCAGTTAGACCCGCTGCTGACACCGCAGCAAAATGCTGCCAAGTATTATAAACGCTATACCAAAGCCAAGACTGCCGAAAAATATTTGCGAGAGCAGATGACTCAGGCACGGCAGGATCTGGAGTATCTGGAAAGCGTGCTTCAGGAGATCGCACAGGCGGAGACGGAACAGGACTTTACGGACATTCGCAGTGAATTGCGGGATTCCGGTTTCCTGCGTAAACAAGGCAAGAAAGAGATCAACCGCGCCGCAAAACCCCGGGAATTTCGGACAAGCACCGGCTACCGTGTTCTGGTGGGGCGGAACAATCGGCAAAATGATAAGCTGACGATGAAAGATGCTGATTGGCGGGATCTTTGGTTCCATACGCAGAAGATCCACGGTTCCCATGTGATCTTATGTAGCGGCGGCAACGAGGTGGACGATGATACCATTGTGGAAGCAGCCAAACTGGCAGCCTACTATTCTCAGGCGCGGGAGAGCGGAAACGTCCCCGTGGACTATACGCAGGTCAAGAATGTCAAAAAACCGTCCGGTGCCCGCCCCGGTATGGTGATTTACAGCACCTGCCGCACGGTGAATGTGACCCCGGATGAAGCATTTGTAAAATCGCTGGAGAAAAAATAAGAAAGGACGCCGGAAACGGCGCCCTTTTTTGATCTGTCAGGCTACGTGAGGTGCCTGACCGCGGTTCTCTTCGGTATCGCGGAACAGCAGGGTGATACACCACAGGCCTGCCAGACCCACCAGCGCGTAGATCACGCGGGAAAGAGCCGCCATCTGGCCGCCGAACAGGAAAGCCACCAAATCGAAGGCGAACAGGCCGATGCTGCCCCAGTTCAGGGCGCCGATGATGGCTAAGGTCAGTGCGATTCGATCAAGGATCATCATAATGTTAACCTCCAAATCTCTAAGGATTTAGTCGTAGTGTGTCCTGTTTTGAAAAAACCATACAAGCACGGAAAAGGAATTGCATGACAAGGAAAAATGAAGTATAATCAATCCGTCAAAATGAAACCAAAAGAGGGAAAAATATGAATCAAAATTTTGAAGCCACAGGATTCTATCCTGCGGATATCTTATTGCCAAAGGACGAACATGTGAAAAACTGGGCCGTCGTAGCCTGTGATCAGTTTACTTCCCAGCCTGAGTACTGGAAAGCTCTGGAGGAGACGGTGGGAGATGATCCCTCCACGCTGCGATTGATCCTGCCGGAGGCGAAATTGAATGATGCGAATGTGGAGGACCATATCAAGCAGATCAACAGTACGATGGAGCAGTATCTCGCTGATGGCGTGTTCCGCACGCTTCCGGAGAGCATGATCTATGTGCGCCGCACCCAGTCTGACGGTCGTGTCCGTCAGGGCCTTGTGGGAAAGATCGATCTGGAACAGTACGATTTTACCCCCGGTTCCGGTGCGCTGATCCGTGCTACGGAGGGAACGGTACTGGAGCGTATTCCGCCCCGTGTGCGTGTGCGGGAACATGCGTCTGTGGAACTTCCTCATGTGATGCTGCTCATTGACGACCCTGCAAAGAAGATCATTGAACCGTTGGGAGAGGCCTGCGATACTATGGAGCAAACCTATGACCTGGACTTGCTGGCAGGCGGCGGTCATCTCGCCGGTTGGAAGCTTACCGCGCAGCAGATGGACGCTGTGGCAGAAGGACTTCATAAACTGTGTGATCCGACTTTGACTGCGGAGAAGTACGGTCTGGGCGATGCCGCTCCGCTGCTGTTTGCCGTGGGGGACGGAAACCACTCTCTGGCCACTGCAAAAGCCTGTTATGAGCAGGAAAAGAAATCTGTTCCGCAGGAACAGTGGGCCACGCTGCCCAGCCGCTATGCGCTGGTGGAAGTGGTCAATAACCACGATGATGCCCTGTCTTTTGAACCGATCCATCGGGTGCTGTTCGGTGTGGAACCGCAGGACCTGCTGGCGGAATTCAAGAAAGCCTATCCCGGCGCCTATGAGGGCAAGGGAAAGGGACATACCATAGAAGTGTGTTGGAGCGGGACCACAACATTTGTGACAGTTCCAGACCCTAAGGTCCAGTTGGCGGTGGGAACGCTGCAAAGCTTTTTAGACGAGTACCTGAAGACCCATCCTTGCGAGGTGGATTATATTCACGGTGACGATGTGACCCGTGAGTTGGGCAGTCGCCCGGGCAATATGGGCTTCCTGCTGCCTGCCATGGGCAAGGAGCAGCTATTCAAAACGGTGATGGCAGACGGCGTGCTGCCTCGTAAGACGTTCTCCATGGGGCATGCTCAGGATAAGCGCTACTACATGGAGGCAAGAGCGATTAAGTGAGGAATCCGGAATGAAGCAGAGCGCACCCTGTAAAGTAAATCTGGCGTTGGATATACTGCGCCGCCGAGCTGATGGATATCACGATATGCGAATGGTCATGCAGACCATTTCCCTGTGTGATACCGTGACGGTGGAGGAGCGTGGAGAAGGGTTTACCCTGCAGGCTGCGGGTGTTTTTATTCCCGAGGGAAAGAAAACACTGGAGCAGCGGGCAGCAGAGGTGTTTTTTGCCGCCATCGGACGGGCTATGCCGCCGCTGACGGTGACGCTGGAAAAGCAGGTTCCGGCTTATGCCGGTTTGGGCGGCGGCAGTGGTGACGTAGCGGCGCTTCTGCGGCAGCTTCGCCAGCATTATGCACCCGATTTGCCGACAGAAGAACTGGAACGTATCGGATTTCAAGTGGGCAGCGATATGCCGTTTTGCATTCGCGGCGGTACGGCTCTGGCGGAGGGACGCGGCGAAGTGCTGACGGATTTAAGTCCGCTGCCGGATTGCTGGTTTGTCCTCTGCAAGCCTGATTTCGGCATTCCCACACCAACGCTGTTTGCATTGGTAGATGGCGGAGAACTGCAGGAGCGGCCGGATATTGACGGAATGCAGGCAGCATTGGCCGCAGGCGATCTGCATGGTGTGGCAAGCCGACTGAAAAATGTGTTTGAAGAGATCCTTCCCGAAGAATACCACGAGGTATTTTCCATCAAACGGAAGCTGCTCAGCATGGGCGCCTTGCAAGCTGCTATGAGCGGCTCCGGCCCTACCGTGTTCGGGATCTTTGATGCGGAAGAAACGGCGCAAAGGGCCGTTGAAATCCTGCGGCAGACCTATGACCAAACCTATCTTGCCCGTCCGGTGTCCAAAATTTGCGTGGACTGATGGTTTAAATTACGCTTTTTCGTCCATACTTTTCTTACTACATAGGAAAAGGATGGAAAAACATGAAAAAACTATACCCCATTGAAATCACGTTATTGTTGACAGTGGCACTCTTGCTGGCATCCGGTGCGTCGGCTTTGCATACGCAGGAGGAACTGTCTGAAAAAGTTGTGCGTCTGCATGTGCTGGCAAATTCAGATTCAGAAGAGGATCAGGCCTTAAAATTACTGGTGCGGGATGCTGTGTTGGAAACCACGACAAAACGACTGGCAGGTGTTGCAGACAGGGGAGAAGCAGCGCAGCGATTGTATGAG
>JAKSQE010000086.1 GCA_024404295.1 Oscillibacter sp. | reverse complement strand
CGCCCACGCCGATGGCCTGCCCGTCCTTGACGTAGCAGACGGAGTTGGACTGGGTATATTTCAGCGTGATCAGCGCCACGATCATGTCGATCTTGGCCTGCTCGGGCAGTTCTTTGTTATCGGTGACAATGTTCTGAAGCAACGCTTCGTCGATCTTGAAGTTGTTGTGGCCCTGCTCGAAGGTCACGCCGAACACGTCCTTGCACTCCAACAGAGCGGGAACGTAATTGGGGTCGATCTCGACCACATTATAGCCGCCCTTCTTCTTAGACTTCAAGATCTCCAAAGCCTCGGGCGTATAGCCGGGCGCAATGATACCATCGGAGACCTCAGGTTTCAGATAATTTGCGGTGTCAGCATCGCAAATATCGGACAGAGCGGCCCAGTCACCGTAGGAGCACAGGCGGTCAGCGCCGCGGGCACGGATGTAAGCGCAGGCAATGGGAGACAATTCCTTCTCCACGTCCACGAAGTACATCTTCTTGTCGGTCTCGCTGAGAGGCAGACCCACAGCAGCACCGGCAGGAGAAACGTGCTTAAAGCTGGCGGCGGAAGGCAGACCGGTGGCCTCCTTCAGCTCCTTGACCAGCTGCCAGGAGTTGAAAGCGTCCAACAGATTGATGTAGCCGGGCTTGCCGTTGAGCACCTTGATGGGCAGCTCGCTGCCGTCCTTCATAAAGATGCGGGAAGGCTTCTGATTTGGGTTACAACCGTATTTCAGTTCCATTTCATTCATGGCTCAATCCCCCAGATGTTTATTAAACAGCTTCACTTCGCCGTTCACATTGGTGTACAGAGACACCTTGTTGTCATTGTTCAGGGCAGCCCAGATCTCTTCGGGTTCAGCCATCTCCACTTCCTTGGGTTCACCGGCGAAGGTAGGCAGCGGAGAACCGTCACCCTGATAAGTGCTGATGAAGTAGCCCTTGCCCTCGTCGCAGCCCTCGTAGCAGAAGAACTCCCGCAGACAGCGGCCGTTATTATACTTTAGAATGGAGATCTCAAAGGAGCCATCCTTGTGGCAGATGGCAGAAATACGAGGCGTCCAGTTGGGATCGTCGGGCTCGTACTCGCGGGTCATCAGACCCTTGCGGAAGTCGCCGTACTCCACAACGGTGTCGGTCTGATCGCCGTTGGTGACCACCAGATCGTCACCCATGGTACGGACGGGATGATAGATGATCAGGCTGGGATCAGCCAGCTTGGAGGGATCGTAAGCCTCGGTGCGGATACCGTCATCCGTGAGTGTAAAGACCCGGTGGCGGCTGCTCTCGCTGCGACCCATGATCCAATAATATACACGATCTTTCCCCACCACGATACCACGTCCGGGGTAAGAAGTCTCTTTCAGAAAATCAACCAGATTCATCGGTCAGTTCTCCTTTTCTTTCATAATCTGTTGTGCCACCATCTCGGCAGCCTGCGGGAGCAGCAGCCACTCAGCCTGCTCCATCACACGGTGCTGCAGTACCTCTGCCGTGTCGCCGGGGAGAATTTCTACTGCCTTCTGCAGCAAGATCTCGCCCCCGTCGGGAATTTCATTGACAAAATGAACAGTTGCGCCAGTCACCTTTACGCCCTTAGCAAGTGCAGCCTCATGGACTTTCAGACCATACATACCCTTGCCGCAGAAGGAAGGGATCAACGCAGGATGGATGTTCAGGATGCGCTTGGGCCAGCGGGCGGGAAAATCGGAGCTGAGAATGCTCATAAAACCAGCAAGAACGATCATATCGATGTGGTACTGCTCCAGCAGAGCGCTGATGCCCTGCTCGAATGCCTCTTGAGAGCCAAGCTCCTTGCGGGAGACCACATAACCGGGAACATCAAAATTCTTCGCACGCTCCAATGCGTAGACACCGGCCTTGGAGGAGATGACCACCTTGATCTCGCCGTGGGGCATCTTTCCTCCTGCCTGTGCATCCAGCAAAGCCTGCAGATTCGTGCCGCCGCCGGAAACCAGAACGGCAATTTTCGTTCTCTGTTCCATCAGCACAAAACGACTTTATCCTCGCCGGCAACGACTTCGCCCAGCACATAGGCGTCCACGCCCTGAGCTTTCAAAGCTGCCAGTGCGGCGTCAGCGGTATCACGGCTGACAGTCACAGCCATGCCGACGCCCATGTTGAAGGTATTGAACATATCGTGCTCATCAATGTCGCCCAGCTTTTGAATCAGATGGAAGATCGCAGGCGTCTTCACGGCTGCCTTTTCGATCTTCGCGCACAAGCCGTTGGGGATGGCACGGGGAATATTCTCATAGAAACCACCGCCGGTAATGTGGCTGATGCCGCGGATATCAGCGGCGGTAATGGCAGCCAATACAGGCTTGACATAGATCTTGGTGGGAGTCAGCAGCGTCTCGCCCAGAGACTGACCCAGTTCATCATAGACCTTGCCCAGATCGCAATGCTCCACATCGAACACCTTGCGAACCAGAGAATAGCCATTGGAATGGATGCCGCTGGAAGGCAGAGCCAGGATCACATCGCCCTCGGACATCTTGTTGTGGTCGATGACCTTGGCCTTGTCCACGATACCCACAGAAAAACCTGCCAGATCGTAATCATCGGCAGACATGGTGCCGGGGTGCTCAGCGGTCTCACCGCCGATCAGAGCACAGCCGGCCTGCACACAGCCCTCAGCCACACCGGAAACCAGCTCGGCCACCTTCTCGGCCTCGTTTCTGCCGATGGCGATGTAATCCAGGAAGAAGATGGGCTTTGCGCCGCAGCAGATGATATCGTTGACGCACATGGCCACGCAGTCGATGCCCACGGTATCGTGCTTGTTCATCAGTTGGGCAATGCGCTGCTTGGTGCCCACGCCATCGGTACCGGAGACCAGAACAGGCTCCTTCATACCGGTCATATCGGGGGCAAACAGGCCGCCAAAGCCGCCCAGATCAGAGACCACACCGGGAATCATGGTGCGCTCTACGTGCTTTTTCATCAGTTTTACGCCTTCGTAACCGGCCTCGATATTCACACCGGCTGCAGCGTAAGATGCGGAATAAGAGTTGCTCATCAGATGAATTCCTCCTCGTTATTCTTTTCCGTTCCAGCAGTACGTACAGATCTTTTCACGGTCAATTCCAATGGCCTCTATCAGTCCGTCCAAAGACTGGTAGCCCAGAGAATCAAAGCCGAACTTCTCGCAGATGGAACGAAGCAAACATTTGCCACGCTGCGTATTGCAATCCGCGTATTCCTCCAGGTGCTTCTGGCCCTCATCGCCTTCCAACTCCTGAACCACACGGCGAGCAATCAGATCCATATCGGAATTCCCTCGGGAGAAATTCAGATATTTGCAGCTATACATAATGGGCGGGCAAGCGGAACGCATATGCACTTCCTTTGCACCGGACTCATACAGGAATTCCACGGTTTCCCGCAACTGCGTACCACGAACAATAGAGTCGTCCACAAACAGCAGCTTCTTGCCCTCGATCAGCTCCGGCACAGGAATCTGCTTCATCTTTGCCACCTGGTTACGCACCTGCTGATTGGAAGGCATAAAAGAACGCGGCCAAGTGGGGGTGTATTTCACGAAGGGACGGGCAAACTGACGACCGCTCTCATTGGCATAGCCGATAGCATGCGGCACACCGGAGTCCGGCACGCCCGCCACGTAATCCACATCGGGCAATGTACCGTTTTGAGCCTCATCACGAGCCATGATGCTGCCATTGCGGTAACGCATAACTTCCACATTCTTGCCTTCGTAATTGGAGTTGGGATAGCCGTAATAGGTCCACAGGAATGCACAGATCTTCATCTCATCGCTGGCCGGAGAAAGGGTTTCAATGCCGTCAGCAGTGATACGGACAATCTCTCTGGATCCCAGTTCATACGCATCCTGATAGCCCAGTTTATGATAGGCAAAGGATTCAAAGGACACGCAATAGCCATCCTCGTCCTTACCCACCAGTACCGGCAAACGGCCCATGCGGTCTCGGGCAGCAATGATCTCACCCTGCTCCGTCAGGATCAAGATGGTCATAGAGCCTTCAATGAGCATCTGCGCATGGAGAATGCCGGACACCAGATCCTGTTGCTGATTGATCAGCGCCGCTACTAACTCCGAGCAATTCACCTTACCGCTGCTCATGGCCATAAACTGATGACCCGAATCGCTGAAGAAATGGTCCACCAACTTTTCTGCATTGTTTATGACGCCGACCGTTGCGATGGCATACACGCCCATACGGGAGCGAACCAGCAGCGGCTGAGGGTCACTGTCGCTGATGCAGCCGATTCCGCTGTTGCCGCGGAACTTGTGGAGATCACCCTCAAACTTCGTACGGAAGGGAGTGTTCTCAATGCTATGGATCTGTCTTTTGAAACCTTCATTCGCATCATGAACCACCATTCCTGCCCGGGCAGTACCCAGATGGGAATGATAGTCTGTTCCAAAAAAGATATCTAAAACTGTATCGCGGTGTGAAACCGCACCAAAAAAACCACCCATATCTTTATGCAAAGAACAGCTCGGACAGGGTCATGGGATCAATGTACTGACCGTCTTTATAAACGCGCATATTACCGGAAGCGATCTCGTCGATCAGCATGACATCGCCGCTGGCATCATAGCCGAACTCAAACTTGATATCGTCCAGATCCAGACCCTTCGCCTTCAGATCATCCGCAACGATCTGCGTGATCTGCTGCGTCTCAGCCTTGATGTCGTCATACTGCTTCTCGGTCATCACGCCCAGCGTTACCAGACCGTCCTTGGTCACCAGAGGATCGCCCAGAGCATCGTTCTTAAAGGTCATTTCCACATATGCAGGCAGATCTGCGCCCTCCTCGATGTACTGGCCATAGCGGCGGAAGAAGGAACCCACAGCCTTGTGACGGCAGATAACTTCCAGGCCCTTTCCGAAAACCTTAGCAGGCTTTACTTCCATGGTAGTCTCGCCCAAATCGGCGGAAACATAGTGGGTAGGAATCCCGGCGGCATTGATCTTCTCGAAGAAGTAAATGGACATACGAAGGTTCACATCGCCCACGCCCTCGATGGTCAAGCCAACAGAGTTCTCGCCGGGATCGAACACACCGTCTTTGCCGGTACAGTCATCTTTAAATTTCAGCAGATAATTACCATTTTCCAGAGCAAAGACGTTTTTCGTCTTGCCCGTATAAACGAGTTCCATGTTTCAATCCTCCAATAAAAATGATTTGTTCGATTATTTTACTGATACTTTGCCATCAATTCCGCATCGGCTTTCAACACTGCAGCGGTGTCCTTTGCACGCTGAGCTGCCAGCTTGTCAGCCAAGTCTTTGTCCGTAATGGCCATCATTTCAATGGCCAGCAGCGCTGCATTCTTGGCGCCGTCCACCGCCACAGTGGCCACAGGAATGCCGGAGGGCATCTGGACAGTTGCCAGCAGTGCGTCCATACCGTCAAGGTTTGCGCTCTTGCAGGGAATGCCGATGACCGGCAACGTCGTGTTGGCAGCCAGCGCGCCTGCCAAATGCGCCGCCATACCGGCAGCCGCAATCAGGACAGAAAAACCGCTCTCCCGAGCCGACGCAGCAAATTCCCTCGCTTCATTCGGACAGCGGTGAGCGGATAATACACGCACTTCACAGGGTACGCCATATTCCTTTAAAACATTGATCGCTTTTTCCACAACAGGTAAATCGCTGGTGCTTCCCATTACAACTCCAACCTTGTTCATTGGGGGGTACCTCCTTTGAAAAATAAAGCCGGGCGCTCCAACTCCCTAAGAAGTCGGAATGCCCAGACGGTCGGCATCTGATGAAATCAGAAATCCTCTCTCCGCTCCCCCGTGGTGTCCCACAATTTCCGTCAGTCACAGAGAGATTTACTTACCCAAAGTATATCATGGTGGAGAAAAAGAAGAAATCC
>JAKSQE010000085.1 GCA_024404295.1 Oscillibacter sp. | reverse complement strand
GGGTGATCCCGGCGCAACCCGCTTCTCGAGCGCTCTGGAAGACGATTTGATGCGTCTGTTTGGCGGCGACCGTATCCAGAATAGGATGGAGCGCTTCGATCTGGATGAGGATACCCCCATCGAGAATAAGATGCTGACTAAGGCCATTGAAAATGCCCAAACCACCGTGGAAAGCCGCAACTTCCAGTCCCGTAAGAGCGTGCTGGAATACGACGATGTAATGAACAAGCAGCGCGAGATCATCTACGACCAGCGCCGTCAGGTTCTGGATGGAATGGACATCAAGGAGACCGTGCTGAACATGATGCATACCGCCATCGAAGATCAGGTTTCTATGGCATTCGGTCAGCAGTCCACTCTGGATAATGCCGATTACAAGGATCTGCTCAAGAGTATGGAAGGGATCTATTTCCCCCGCGATGCAGTTAAGTTTAGTCCCGAGGAAGTTGCTTCTGCCAGCCAGCAGGACTTCTCTGAAAAGTTCATTGCCGCTGCCGAAGAGACCTATGCACGCAAGGAAATCGAGATCACTCCCGCGATCATGCGTGAGCTGGAGCGTGTCATCATGCTGCGCGTGGTAGATGAATACTGGATGGATCACATCGATGCCATGGATGATCTGAAGCAGGGCATCCGCCTGCAGGCTTACGGCAACAACAACCCTGTTGATGTCTATAAGCGTGAATCCCTGGATATGTTTGAAGAGATGATCTCTGCCATTCAGGCAGAAACCGTCCGTCGCCTGTACTCTGTCCAGTTGAAGAAAGATGAAGAGGTCAAACGTGAGCGTGTGGCCAAGGGCATGGTAGAAAATGTCGGCGGAGATGGTACCGCTCCCAAGAAACAGCCCATGAAGGTCACCAAAATTGGCCGTAACGATCCCTGTCCCTGCGGCAGCGGCTTAAAGTGGAAAAAATGCACCTGTCCTGAGTATCACAAGGACTGATTTGACGTTTTCTTTCCTTTGCCGCTGGTACTCCACCGTCATGGCTTTTCGTTTTACGTCCCTTCCGGGTCGCAAAACGTGCCATTTCCTCGCTGCACCCTCGCTTTTTCCGCCACCGGCGGCGCTTCGGCTGCAGCCCCTGCGGCAGCGGTTTGAAGTGGAAGAAGTGCAACTGCGCAGAGTACCACAAGGATTCACGTAATCGTTCTTTCCGCCGCAACGAACATAATTGCAGAAAATTGGCGGCTCAAAAGAGCCGCCAATTGTTAGCTTTACTCCATTTTAGGAGGTTTCTATGCCTTTTGTGACCCATGAGGAAAACGGTTTGGTTTGGCTGACAGCCGATACGCTTAAAAACGTAAATCACGGTTTTTCCACCCGCTTAGGCGGTGTATCAACCGCACCGTGGGATTCTCTAAATCTTCGCAGCGCCGAAGCCTGCGGCGATGATCCTGCAGCCGTGTTGGAAAACTACCGCCGTCTCTTCGCCGTCATCGGCGCAGATATCTCAAAGGGTGTCTTGACTCAACAGACCCATACTGATCATGTCCGTGTCGTGAGCGAAAAAGATGCAGGAAAAGGTCTGCTGCGTCCCAGAGATTATACCGATGTGGACGCTCTGGTGACCAATGTGCCCGGAATGTCTCTTGTTGTCTTTTCCGCCGACTGCGGCACGGTGCTGCTGCACGACCCCATCACCGGAGCGGTTGGCGCCGCTCACGCCGGATGGCGTGGCTGCGCCGCCGGGATTGTTGAAAAAACCGTGAAAGCGATGGCATCGGAATACGGCGCAAATCCTGAAAACATCCATGCAGCGTTAGGTCCTTGTATCGGCTCTTGCTGTTTCGAATCAGATTCCGATGTACCCGAAGCTATGCGGAGCGCATTAGGAGCGGATGCGGAGCCGTTCATTCAATTCCGCACTCCCAAATATCATATCGACCTGTCCGGTATTAACCGTCAATGGCTGGTACGATCCGGTATTTTGCAGAAAAATATTGATGTAAGCGATCTATGCACAGGCTGCCATCCGGAGCTGTTCTGGTCCCATCGAAAAATGGGAAATGCCCGTGGTGTGCAAGGTGCTGTGATTGTCTGCCCGAAGGAGCTTTCATGAAACGTTTATTCGCCTGTTTTCTTGCAATATGGATGACTTGCACACTTACCGGCTGCTGGCAGGATGTTTCCGACAAAACGGAAGACGATACATTATGGCCCCACGATCAGAGCAGCGAGCCACAGGAAGCGCAGGAAGAAACGCTACTACCCACTGTGCTTTCGCTCCCCTATCTGGCCGGTCAAACGCTGGACCCACTCACCTGCCCCGACGGAATGCAGCAGGTTGTCTCTTCCCTGATTTGTGAAAGTCTGTTTCAGTTGGACTCCACATTTCAACCTCATCCTGTTTTATGTGAGTCCTACACGCAAAACGATGCCGCAACGGTCTATGTTCTGACCCTCCGTGATGGGATCGTCTTTTCCGATGGTACTCCTCTGACTGCTGCAGATGCCCGTGCTTCTTTGCTACGGGCAAAATCTTCTCCCCGATACGAAAGCCGTTTATCAAACGTGCAATCTATTATCGCCAGAGGAAACATTCTGACTATTTCCCTCTATCAGCCCAACGTTAACTTTATTGCTTTGCTGGATATTCCCATTGTCAAATCAGGCTCAGAAAAAGACATTCCTATTGGCACAGGCCCGTACCTGTATGCAGAATTGGACGGCAGTGCTTCTCTTATGGCCAGCCAAAACTGGTGGCAGGGAAATTCACAGCCTACCGGCCGAATTCTTTTAGCTGAAACCTCCGACCAAAATGCGGTACTATACCGATTTACATCTCGAGATATTCAGCTTATGGTTGCGGATATGACCGGTTCGACCCCTATCAATGCCACCGGCCGATTTGACCACTGGGCTACAGACACCACTGTGCTGCAGTTTCTGGGATGCAACATGTCCAAGGCCCCCCTGGACAACGCCGCTTTCCGAAGCTGCCTATCCAAAGGCATCAACCGTGACCATCTGGTAAGCGCCTATTTATCCGGCCACGGCCGCTCCGCACAGTTCCCTGTTTCGCCCGCATCTCCTTTCTATCCCACCTCTTTGGAAATCCCCTATTCCTCCGCAGGTTTTTCCTCTGCACTAAAAGCCTCCGGTTATACGCCCAAGCAAACTTTGACCCTGTTGGTCAATTCAGAAAACTCCTTTAAGGTCGCAGCAGCGACCTATCTGGCTTCCGCTTTTACCACAGCCGGTATCCCTATGGAAGTCCTCGCTCTGCCATGGGAGGACTTCTTAGCAGCCCTTGCTACCGGAAAGTATGACCTGTATTACGGGGAGGTAAAGCTTCAGGCAGACTGGGATCTGTCTGCTTTACTGGCTACCGGTGGAAGTTTGAACTATGGCAGACGATATGATCCTGAGATCGACGAACTTCTTTTGGCTTATCGCTCTGCGGATGATCCCTCCGCCGCCATGAGAAATTTGTGCCGATATTTACAGTCCTCTGCTCCAATTGTGCCCATATGCTTTAAGAAAGTATCCGTATTGACACAGTCCGATGTGCTGGAGGGACTATCTCCCACCGTCGCAGAACCGTTCTATGATTTGTCTTCCTGCGTGATTCACTTGAAAGAATCCTAATACAGCAACAGCCTGATACCTCGATTTGAGGTATCAGGCTGTTTTCAAATTCTTTTGTCAGCGATCAATTGAAAAGCATTTTCTCCTTTTCCGCCCGACTCAACTTTTTTATTGCGGCCTCTCGACGAAGTGCAGCAGAGCGGTCTTCCACCTCTTCCTGATAGGCCAAGCTTACCGGGCCATGACTACGGGTGTATTTTGCACCTTTTCCACTTTGATGCTCTTTCAACCGCCGCTCCACATCGGTGGTACACCCGGTATACAAAGAACCATCTCCGCAGCGCAGAATATAAACACTCCAACTCATGCTGTCACCCTCTTTCCCACGAATCTTACCACACCGTTTCTCAAAGTTCAATGCGCTCATTTCATGCGCAAGCATAGGGACTTCCCCTTCTCGCATAAAGACAAAGAGAGGAGGGATCCTATGCTGTCTGCCGCTTTACTGCTTTTTGCCAACACCTTACTGCTGTCTTTACGTTTAGACCGGGGAAACGGTTCCTTTCCCCGCCCTCTAACAGCCGCCGAAGAGCGCCATTGGCTGGAGCGTCTCGCCCAGGGAGATCCGGAGGCGCGGGATGTCTTGATTGAGCGAAATCTGCGCCTTGTAGCACATATTGTGAAGAAATACTTTACGCAAAATGCCGATCAGGAAGATCTCATCTCGATCGGAACCATCGGCCTTATTAAGGGTATTTCCAGCTTTGACCCTTCCAAAGGTGCACGGCTGGCCACGTATGCCGCCCGCTGTATTGAAAACGAGATCCTCATGTATTTCCGCAGTCAAAAGAAATTACAGGGCGAGGTTTCGCTGTCTGATTCCATTGACTCTGATCAGGACGGAAACAGTCTGCAGCTCATGGATGTGATCGGCGTGGACGACACTATGCTGGATGATCTCTACAATCGAGACAGCGCCTTGCGCTTGCGGGAACTGGTGGGGCAATGTCTGTCTCCTCGTGAGGCAAAAATCATTCGCCTGCGCTATGGGCTTGGTGGCACGATTCCCTTAACGCAACGAGAAATCGCATCTTCATTCGGCATTTCCCGTAGTTATGTATCGCGCATTGAAAAACGCGCTCTGGAAAAGCTTCGCATCGAGATGGATCGTCCCATTCAATCTCGCTGAAAAGAGGGCTGCATAGCAGCCCTCTTTGCTTTTAATATTGCCGCACCACAGCGGCAACCTTACCCAAAATTTGCGCATAGGTGCCGTCAATAGGAGAATAGGCTTCGTTCTCCGGCAAAAGCCAGATCTGGCCGTTCTTTCTGGAAAAGCGTTTCACGGTAGCCTCATCATCAATCATCGCCACAACGATCTCGCCCTGATTGCAAGTGCGTTGGCTGCGTACCACGACCAAATCACCGGGCAAAATACCGGCGTTGATCATAGACTCACCTCGCACTCGCAGCGCAAAGTATTCATCACTACGGCCGCCAACATCAAAAGTCAGGTAGTCTTCAATATTCTGCTCTGCCAAAATCGGACTACCGGCTGCCACATTCCCCACAATAGGCACCCGATCAGGCTCCTCATAGGAAACTTCCGGTGTAGGCGCAGATGCTTTGGTCAGCCGGATCGCACGGCCTTTACCGGAACCGATAGAAATCACACCTGCTTCTTCCAGATTCTTCAAATGAAAATGCACTGTCGAGGGGGAACGCAGACCCACAGCCTCTCCGATTTCTCGAACCGAGGGGGGGTAGCCCTGTTCGCGAATGCAAGATTCGATGTATTCGTAAATCTTTTGCTGCATTTTCGTTAACATATGGAAAACCTCCATTCAAGCGTATCGCCTTTGCCGACTGATCTGCGAATAGTATATCACATTCTTTTTCAAAAAGCAAACATTTGTTCCAATTTTTTGTGATCTCTTTTTCCTGTTTTTTTCGCTGTCTTTTTCAAAATGATGGTGTTTTTTTGAAAATCTACTTGAAAAGAGATAAAAACTATGATAACATTACCATCTGTAAGATGACTTTTCACGCCTATGGCGTGAGTGAATGTTTGGAGGTTATTCCATATGGGAGCTTTAAAACTTGCTATTACGATTCTGCAGCTGCTGTGCGGTCTGGCTATTATCCTTATCGTTCTGTTCCAGTCCGGTAAGAGCGCTGGCCTGTCCGGTGCCATTGGCGGCGTAGCTGATTCTTTCCTGGCTAAGAATAAGGCTAAGACCATGGACGCAAAGCTGGCCCGTGCTACCAAGTGGTGCGGCGCTCTGTTCCTGGTGCTGACTCTGATTCTGCTGATCCTGGGCTAATCTATCGCATACGAAAGACACCGCTGATGCGGTGTCTTTTTTATCCTTTCGCTGAACGAATCAGTTTTCCATTCTCCGGTGGAATGCCATTCAGCTG
>JAKSQE010000084.1 GCA_024404295.1 Oscillibacter sp. | reverse complement strand
TATGGACGCAGCCGGTACCGGAATCCATGGTAACGTAGTCCGCGTTCATCAGCAGAGAGGTCTTGTCCAGGAAGGGATGCTTTGCCAACATCCGCTCGACGAAGTTGCCGGGATGGGTCTCCACCACTTCGAAATCCTCCACGCCGCCGGCGGCCATGACCTTATTCATCAGAGCCTCGGCCACGATATACATCTCGCCATTGGCGTTGTTCTTTACGATGGCATACTCGTCCACGGGAGACAGGGTGATGCCCAGGTTGCCGGGCAGAGTCCAGATGGTGGTGGTCCAAATCACGAAAAACAGCTTGCTCAAGTCCAGATGAGCCAGCTTACCCAGCTCGGCATGCATGGGGAACTTCACATACACGGTGGTGACGGCGTCATCCTGATACTCGATCTCGGCCTCAGCCAGTGCGGTCTCGTCGTGATAGCACCAGTACACGGGCTTCAGGCCCTTATAGATGTGGCCGTTCTTATACATCTCGCCAAAGACCTTGACTTCCTCAGCCTCAAAGCTGGGGTTCATGGTCTTGTAGGGGTGCTCCCAATCGCCGACCACGCCCATGCGCTTAAAGCCGTCCATCTGGATGCCAATATACTTGTCGGCATACTGGTGGCAGGCAGTGCGGAAATCAGGAATGCTCATGGCCTTGTGGTTCAGCTTCTGCTCCTTGATGATGGCAGACTCGATGGGCATGCCGTGGTTATCCCAGCCGGGGATATAGGGGGTGTAATAACCACGCATGGCATAGGAACGCACGATAATATCCTTCAGGGACTTGTTCAGGGCGTGACCCATGTGCAGATTGCCGTTGGAGAACGGAGGGCCGTCATGCAGAGCGAAGCGAGGCTTGCCCTCGTTTTTCTTCATCAGCTCGTTGTACAGGTCCAGTTCTTCCCAATGCTTCAGCATTTCAGGCTCACGCTTGGGCAGGCCGGCTCGCATGGGGAATTCGGTTTTCGGCAGATTGATGGTCTTGTTGTAATCCATATCTGTTTCCTCCTTGTATCTATTATAAAATGTATTAGAGAACAAAATAAAAAGCACCTTGTCTCATGCAAGAGACAAAGTGCGAAACACACTCTGCGGTACCACTCTCGGTTGCCATGCCTTTCGGCCATGACCGCTCAGCGCCTGCTATCACAGGCTGACACGGTAACGGGTGTCAATCGTCCGCTCTTACTGAGCAATGGCTTTCGGAGGGAGGCTCCAAGGTGATTTTCATTCGTCTTCGCTGTCCGTCTTGCACCAAACGACGGCTCTCTGCACAGGAGACTGCGAACTACTCGTCCTTATCTACGCCAAACTGTTCAATTACTGGTTATCATAACACACTTTTGCGGTTTGTCAATGACAAAAGCGGCGAATGCCGCTTTTTTCATTGATATTTATACAGCTTCGTCGTGTATTCATCCACACAGCGGAGGAACAGTTCTCGGCTGCGGAACTCCATCAACTGTGCGCCCTCCTCCTTGTGGAAGGACACAATACGGCGCTTGGTATCCACCCAGAGCCGCCAGACAGGCTCTTTTGCTGCGCTTCTTTCCATGCTGAAGACTCCTTTCGTTGCGCTCTATACTTGGTTTGACGCTTGCGGCGGGCATTTTGTTCCCGCCGCAAGCAAAATTTTCTCAACCCACTACCACGGACGTAGTCGCATAGGCACCGCCGATGACGGTTTCCGTAGCGGCCTTGGAATAGGCGTTTAACATGGCTTCCACTTCCGGGTCTTTATCGTAATAGCCCCAATTGAACCGCTCGTCATACTCATGACGGCTGATCAGATCCTCCGGCTCTGCCAGACCCAGTTCCAGCAGTTTGCCGGTTAAATGATCCATCTCCGGCCAGATCACGATATTGATATAGTCGTAATGGGTGCGGCCATCCGAATCCACGATTTGGAACTCCAGATCCAGATCCACAGCATAGGCCGTCTCATAGTCGCGGTCAAACCAGTCATAAGTACCCCAGGTACCTTCAGCGGCATCCTGCTTCAGGACATCCAATAGTGCCTGGGCTTCCCGTTCATTCAGATCAAAACCATTTCCATTATAAGAATTGACCCAGCCGCCGGTGACTTTCGCACCGTCGTCAGCATGAATACGGCGCTGCCGCATAGCGGGACTGTTGACCAGTTCATCGATAGCAGCATCGTAGCTGTCAGGGTCAAGAGCCATAACATCCTCAGATAAATACAGGTTGTATCGGCGCTGGACGTTCAACCCACTTTTCAGTCGATACTCTAACGTCAGGTAGGTAAAGGCCACTTTTCCATTCGTTTCAAAACAGCGCTCCTTGCTATTTTGCTTTGCTCTCTCCTGTTGGTTTACAAGGGTTTGGTGCATCTTACGGACGGCTTCGATAAGTTCCTCGTCCTGTCCGCCTCTCAAATTATAGTTATTCTCCGCTACATAGACAGTCAGCGTTTCGATACTATCGGCCGTAGGCACTCTGCGGCTGATACCCAACAGGTCATAGCCCATCGTAATACACATTGCCACGCAGCCTACCGCCACAGCAGCAAGGCCGATGAGGCTCTTTTTCGTGAACACGCGGGCAGACTTCGCCAGCAGCATACTGGCAGCATAGTAACCGATGGCTCCCGCCACAAACATGCAGACGGACAAGGGTGCCACCCTGAGAACATCGCTGTAATCATAGGACTCCACAAACAGGGCATACAGCAGTCTGCCGCCCAGCATAGCAGCGTAGAACGCTACACCGTAGCGGAACACAGGCTTCAGCGCCTTGACGGAGACGACATCGCCGGCAGACTCGCTGCGGCGATTGCGGTACAGGAAGTAGGCAGCCACCAACAGGGCAACACCCACTGCGCCGTAGATTGCCAGAATATAGCCGTTTTCCAGCGTAACAGAGGTCAGCTTTGAGGTGTAATAATACTGCTCGATGTTGTTGATCTCTTTGATTTGCCCATACTCACAATCGGCACTAACCTTCTTCATCAGATAGACAACCGGGCTGAGCCACTCAAACTGGCCAGAATAACTGCCATTCAGGCCGAAAATGAAACCCTGCGCCAAGAGGTTAATAGTTGCATCCGTCAGCACAGCAATGAAGTTCAGCAGCGCATACACCGCAGGCAGGGCAACCACATTGCCCACCACCATGGCGCAGAGGGTGGCAAGGCCAAAGAAGCATACGCTGTCGCAAATCACACCGCCGACAGTTACCAAGGTGCCAAGACCGTCAAACGAACCGGCTGCCAGGCTCACCAGCACCACCAAAATTCCTGTCACGGCATAAGGAATGGCCATCATGGTCAGGCCGGAAAGGACGTTGGTCACGAATAAACTGTCTCGTTTCACAGGGATGGTATGCATCATGCCCACGCTGCGGGCGTTATACAGGTAACCCCACACAGCCAGCGCGCAGAGGATTGCATAGACGATCGAGATGACCGGAACAGCGTAGGTCAGCACATTAAAATAGATTTCCCGCATTTCCAGCGGTTCCATGCGGAAGGCGTTGGAACCGTGCAGCAGATTGACCAGCATAGCCAGTGGGAACAGTGCGCCGCCAAAGGAGGCCATACCCCAGAGAGGCCAGTAGCGGGTCAGATTTTTCTTGAAAATGGTTCCATTAAAGAACGATGTCTTTGACTGCATAATCTGCACCTCCCAATTCATAAATAAAGATCTCTTCCAAAGTCAGAGGAACGGCATCCACCAGAATGGGGTTGTAAACCGCCAGACGGTTGGTGGCCTCCTCCGCATTCATGCGCATAATAAGGGTATGGATGCGGCCCAGCTTACTGGTGTGAAGCACCGGAAGATCGGCAGGCACTTCATGCATGCCGTCAGCAAAGACCACCTGCATTTTCACCATGTTATCCTGCAACTGTGCCAAAGAGCGTTCCAGCAGCACATGACCGTGGTCCATAATGCCAACATGGTCGCAGACGTCCTCTAACTCACGCAGGTTGTGGGAGGAAACCAGCACGGTGGTACCACGCTCCGCCACATCGCCCATCATCAAGCTCCAAACCTGACGGCGCATCACAGGATCGAGACCATCCACCGGTTCGTCCAGAATCAGATAGTCCGGCATGGTGGACAGCGCCAGCCAGAAAGCCGCCTGCTTTTGCATACCTTTGGACAGGCGACGAATGGGACGTTTTTCGTCGATGGCAAAGACCTCTTTCAGCTTTTCATAGCGTTCCATAGAAAATTTGGGATACATTCCTTTATAAAAGGCCATCATATCCTTAATAGTAGCCGTATTGAAATAGTACCAATCATCGGGAATCACGGCGATGCGGCTCTTGAGGGCAGCGTTCTCCCACACGTCCTGCCCATCGATCTGCACACTGCCACTGTCCTGACGGTAAATGCCGGTCAGATGACGGATGATCGTGGACTTGCCGGCGCCATTGGGGCCAACCAGGCCATAGACAGCCCCCACAGGAACAGTCAGTGTGGTATCGTTCAGGGCTGTAAAGCCATCAAAGGTCTTCGTGACGTTTTTTACTTCAATCATGCTCGTATACCTCCTTGATCAGCGTCATGACTTCTTCCGCCGTGACGCCCAGATAGCGCAGCTCGTTCAGCAATGCGGTCACATCTGCTTTTAAGCTGACGCGGCGTGCCGCGTCAGCGTCAGCGGTGCCGCTGACGAAGCTGCCTTTGCCGGCCACGGAATAGATGTAGCCCTCGTTTTCCAGTTCGTTGTACGCCCGCTGGATGGTGTTGGGATTGATACTCAGCTGAGTCGCCAGCGCACGCACGGAGGGAAGCTTTTCATCCTGCGCCATGGCGCCGGTGACGATCATTTTACGCAGTCCGTCTTTAATTTGTTCGTAAATGGGACGGGAATCCCGATAATTCAATGTCAGCAAACCGTGTTCTCCTTTCCCGATTTTTTTGGAGGGGATTTATCTATGGGCAATAATGGCAATCACGATGCCGACCACGACCACGCAAGCGGCAACACCCAGTAACATCATCAAGGACATGATCATTCCTCCCCACGCTCCTTTTTCTTTTTCAACAGCAGCCACAACCCTGCCAAAGCAGGCAACAGAAGCAGCGCCATTCCCATTGCAAACAATCGTTTCATATTGCACCTTCGTTTTAACTGTATTAACCGTATTAGTACAGTTAGGCTATCACACAATATTTCTTTTGTCAACCCCTTATTTTTTGCCGATTTTATTCACTATTTATAGGTTTTTTCCGGAAAATCCCCTTTACAAGAGGAAAATCCTGTGTTATGCTTGTCAAGCACGCGAACGTGCATGCCCCAAGACTTCGTTTGGTGGAGTGTCCACAACTCCCACGACGCAGTTTTGCGGGGAATATTTTTGAAAGGTGGAAACACACTATGCTGCGTAAAGATCAGAAGACGGCCGTCATCGAGGCCAACCGTACCCACGAGACCGACACTGGTTCCCCCGAGGTCCAGGTCGCTATCCTCACCGAGCGTATCAACATCCTGACCGAGCATATGCGCGCCAACCCCCAGGACAAGCACTCCAACCGTGGTCTGCTGAAGATGGTCGGTAAGCGCCGCAGCCTGCTGGATTACCTGCAGAAGAAGGATATCGAGCGCTATCGTGCTCTGATTGCCAAGCTGGGCATCCGTAAGTAAGTTGTCGCAAAGTCCGCTAAGCTCCATTTCCCGCTTCGCGGAAAACTTCGCACGCTTCCTTGCTCCTCCTCTTCCCTCCGAAACCTTGTTTCGTCGGGAGAGATTAGAGAAGAAACAATGAGCGGCGCGGTACACCGCGCCGCTCACTTTATTAACCCTGCGCGTATGTGGGGCCAAAATAAGCCTTTAGCAGTTGAAAATGGACTTGGACAAGCTGTCCGAGCTTGTTTTCAAGTGCTAAATGGTTGGCTCCCATACGGAATTTATGAATTCTAAAAAGGAGAGAAAACCATGTCAACTATTATTACCAAGCGCCAGTTCCCCGGTTACCACAAGTATGAGATGGATCTGGCTGGCCGTCCTCTGACTCTGGAAGTCGGCAAGCTGGCTGAACTGGCCAACGCCGCCGTGATGGTCGGCTATGGTGACACCCGTGTTCTGGTCTGTGCCACCGCTTC
>JAKSQE010000083.1 GCA_024404295.1 Oscillibacter sp. | reverse complement strand
GCATTTTGCGCAATTGCTTTGACTAGTTGTCTTTCTTCCTTGTTATCTGCCATAGACGCCACGCTCTCCCAGATAGACTCCCATCGACTGTCCCGCATATTCATGCCGAAATCGTCGGATAGAATCAGCTCTGCATCACCATCCGAAGCAGCAGCTTCACCTTTTTCCTCTGCGGGTGCTTCTGTGGGTGCCGATATCATATTACCGATCCAGTTCTGCAGGAACGTTGCTGCTTTAACGCGGTCTAACTGATCATGGATCTTCTGGTTGAAATAGTTACGCAGACACTTGTAGCAAGAGCTACCGCATTCACACTCATTGGCAACATCGTAGGCTCTTTTCAGCACGCGCTGCAAAATTGCACCATCCTCTGTTACCATTCTCCTCACATGACCGGCGCCACCTGCCACTGCATCATAGAGTATCACGGAATATAGTAGAATACCGTTTTCGTATGTGCGGAACAAACATCCCTTTATATCCGTTCTCTCAATACCGATTTCACGCGACAATCCTTCCAACAAAGCGTACAGTACTGAAAGCATTGTATCCAAGTCTCCGGCCGATTCGGTCACAAAGGTAATACGAACAACGTCCGTCTTAAAATCATGAGAAAGGCGGAAAGTCTTGGTTGCTGTTCCTTCTGTGTTGACGCAATTATAACCGCGCATAGTTTTGTGTGGGTACGGAATCACCTTGTCATGGGCATATCCGCAAGACTGACAGACCTGGAAATCAGTCTGACCAACTACAACCAACGAATCGTTAGAAGTCGAGGCTATCTTCAACGGAATACTATTGACAATGAATTCCTGTTCCTGAAGGACATTTCTCTGAGGATCACCTACATAAATATCATCTGTTTTGTAATCGTGTTCAGGTCTATGGAGGGGCACGGGATCTTCACGAAGGTCTGCGCAGAAACCTAATCTCGGCTCCAACGTTTTTGCCCAGCGACGTTTTTGAATAGGTGTATGGCAAGAAACGCATTCCCGACTGCCTATAACGGGCTCCTTGGTAAAGTTGGGCTGTCCGCAGGTCGGACATTCCCGACAAAAATAGCCGATTTCCCATGTGGTGCCGGTGTTGTTCCCCGGCGTCTTTCGTATGTAACGGCTGGTATAAAGTTTCCCGTCTGCCACAATCTGAGCCCCAGGTGCATAATCTGCAATCGCCATCTGAAGGTCTCTCGCCAGTTGGAGATCCTTATCGTCTCCGGTGTTGTTTGCCCGCGGTAAAAGCTCAACTGTGTCCACAGGGAAACCGTATTTGGGAAGAATGTTATTTCGCACGAGGAAACTGATGAGGCTCTTTTTTCCGACATTATCTTCTCTGGCGCAACGGTAGTTCCGCAAGGTGCGCTGCCATTTTCCCGCTTCCTCATCATTATGCTCTTTGTGTGCGCGTTTCTGCTGCTTTTCCATATCGGCAACCGTTTCACGGAAGTCGTTCACTGCCAACTCCAACAGACCCTTTTCGCCGCAAAGATGATCCGTCCATGACCAGTCATCAATACCAAGGCGGTGATGCATTGAAATGGGGATGGAGCGTTCCAATAGGGATTTCAATTCCTCCGGCCTCTTTGAGAGGAACTCCCGCAACCGCTCATATCCGCCCTCATTAAGCAGCACAGTCTGGTTGTCACCGTCATAAACATCCGAATTCTCCGCCAGAAACGCGCTGATAGCTACCGCAAATACATGACGATATAGGATCTTTTCGTTTTCTACCTCAAACACAGGGGCACTGATCTTGCCGCTGATCATCTTCTCAGGCTCATCATAATATGTAAAATCGTGGGAAGATAGCTTCGCATAGGTCATGACAAAGGCAGCCGACCCTTTTCCTCGACCGGCACGGCCGGCACGCTGAACATAGTTGGCCGGGCTGGGAGGGACGTCCCGTAGATACACTGTTTCCAAACTTCCCACGTCAACGCCCATTTCAAACGTAGTGGAGCAGCTCAGCGCATTTATGTTTTTGTTGACAAAGGCTTCCTGATATTTTGTCTGCTGATCCTTTGCCAGCTGTGCGGTATGCTCTTTGATGAATAGCGGCTGCATCTTATCACTTTGGTACAAACGCGCATAGTGATTTCCATCTGTATGCTCCAGAGGCTCATACGCTTCCAGCTCCCCGTCGCATTTTACAGAGGCACACATTCCCTTGACATTATAGGGTGTCACCTTTCCGCACTTTTTACACCGGAAGAAATGAACGGCATCAGTACCGCCCAAGAGAATATCAAAGTCGTTGGCATCCAGGGAAAACTGCTCGGTTTCTGGAGAAAAGACACCGTCCCAATAGTCTCCAAGGACACCGTCCGCTGCTTCCTCCGTAATGCTCAAAGCGCCTGTCAGTCGGCTGATACGTGTATTTGGATAGTATCCCCCTTTGCCGTTGGTTCTGATTCTTCCACACCAACCACTCAAATTGGTTTTCTTGCTGTCAGCTCCTGTTTTTAATTTGATTAGTTTCTTTTCATATGGTGAGAAGAAAATGTATTCTCTCTCGGCGTCCGTTAATTTCAACTCGCTCCCGGCATTGATCGCACCGGAAAAAACCGCATCCATCGCAAGCTGTTCCAGTAATGCTCCAGCATCAGTAATTGGAAGCCCATTTCCTATTCCGGAGATTACTTCCGCCAATCCTTCGTTTTTTCTATAAGCAAAAGCGAGTTTTCCCATGGAGACAAGACTGGTTGCGCGGCGGGCATTGAACATTTCATTCAAAATTGCGACCCATGCGTTTTCACGGCTCTCCGCCGTGTGTCCAACTGGCCCACTGTCCCATTCCGCAAAGCTGCGGTTATCTTCAAAGTAACGAGATAATTCACCTACAAATTCTTTGACAGATATGCGAGATATCCCTCTGGCGACAAGCTGTTCTGTTGTATGCCAGATACCGCGGCGGCGCAGAAATTCCTGATAACTGCGTTCCATGTATGTGGCAAAAAATGCAGCTTCACTTCGGCTGTCGGAAAAGCACAGGAATTGACGTTGTCTTTCCTGCCGGACGATCTTTTTGCTTGCACGCGCGAATAAACCGCCTTTTCCTGCCTGGTTAACAGCAACTTCCTTCACGTCCTCCGCGGGAAGCTGTTCGAATAATTCCGTTCCAAGCACTGCAGTAGCTGCCTCGCTGCCCAGATAAAACCGTCGGAAGGCTCCGAAACCACAGGCCGGACATTTCGGTCGTTTCGATTTGTTGGGACTGATAAGTCGAACTTCCACGTAAGCGGAACTGCCATGCTCGCACAGCGACGAATATGTTTGGTCTGCTTTCGTCGAAATTGCCCCGCAAACAGGGCAAAGAACATAATCTTGCTGCCCGTCATCATCTTCCTCATCTAAATACTCATCATCGGTAAATAACTCACCGTCTTTTGAATTTTTCAGAAGATAGAATTCTACAGGTTCTTCGTCACTTTTTCTGGCAGACTGTATCAGCTTCCCGTCTTCCGTTCTGCCGACCACAGCTAAACGACCGCAATCTGAGCAGATGGCAGCTTCAAATACAGCATTCGCTTCTCCGGTAGGAAGTGTGCGGGTGTGTTGACGATCGAGATAGAGCTCCTTAGGCGATACAAGGCTGATATATGCGCCTTCCAATGCTCTTGCAAAGAAATGATAGCGAGGCTTGATTAAGTTGGCGCCATTCAATTCAGCTCGCGCACAAACCTGGATAAACTCTACTACATGATTTCTCGTCATATTAGGAGATACTTTTTGTAGTGCTTTATGTAATTCCGATACCGTTATCGGCTTCTCGGCAACTTCCCTTAACTTGGAGAATTGCGCCATGTGCAGGCAAAGCCAATAAAGCTTTTCCTCTGCATTTCCTTCCGGGCAGAAATCTAATTCATACCTTGACAAAGTTTCACCGACAGAGTCCGGCATGGTGCAAAGCTCAGTGAATAGCTGAGGATCAACTATTCTTTCTTCAACCATAGAAGGTTTCTTTTCCACAGAGCGAATAATACCGTTTGCTTCAAAAGGGACACCGGTGAGTTTTTCTGCAAATTGTAGTATTTCCTTATCTGCATCCCGCCCACCTAAGGTAGCACTGGTGAGGATGTACTGTACTGCTTTGGGTTGACTGATTCGTGCACGGAGGCGGCGCATGAGAAGGCTTGTCTCCATACCCGTAGCGCCTTTATAGATGTGAGCCTCATCTAAAACGATGTATTTCAGCTTCGCACCGGAAAACACAGCGTCATCCTTTGGCCGAAGCATCATGTACTCCAGCATGGAGTAATTAGTGATGAGAATGTGAGGTGGGTCATCCTGCATCTCTTCGCGCGAGATCAGCTCATTAGGCAAAGGATCCATGGGGTTCCCAGAGGCATCCTTGTGGGTCTTCCGATACTCATGAAGAGCTTCGGCGCGACCATGTTTGGTATTGCCATTGTAGATACCAAAACGGATTTTGTTGAAGTTTTTTAAAAGTGCACGCATGCGCTTGATCTGGTCGTTCGCAAGTGCATTCATCGGGTAAATTATGATAGCTCGTACACCGGAATTCAATTCACCGTGTTCCATCTGTGACAGAACATGCTGGATGATAGGCAGCAGAAAGCTCTCGGTCTTACCGGAGCCAGTACCGGTTGTCACTACCAGATTCTGACCACTGGATGCTTTTTTCAGTGCTTTTTCCTGATGTAAATACAGGGGACGATTCAGCTTTAGTTCCCGCTCTTTTTCCGGAATTGGTTCCAGATCAGCAAAAAGAGGACTGGCTTCGCCAGATTCCATCAGCTCCTGCAACGTATGCCCAGTTTCATAGGAACCACCAATGTCCAGATAAGGCCCCTTAGCAGCCATGCCTTCCTTCTCCAGTTCTTTCCGGAAAAGAGCTGCATACTCCTTGTCCGCCATATCAAATGTGGTTGTTATGTAGTCAATATAGCTTTTCTTTATCTCATCTGAGGCTTGCACCGGGTTGAACATTCTAAGCGCTCCTTTGCTATATATTCGAAATAGTCAGGATTTTGCAGCCTATTTCTTTGGGCTGCCGGTGTCATTGTTATGTTCGGGTTGCGGTTAACGATTGAATTAAACTGTGTATCAAAATATACTGCATCGTCCGTCACCCCTCGCAGTATCAATCTTTGATCGTTGATGATCCACACTCTTACTGGGTTGAGCCACTCGTAATCGTCATTTTCTTCATCAAAGCTAAATGGTATTCTTCTTCCATCAGCTGTTTCAAAAAACAAGGTAGCATCATACTCCGGAAACATCAGCGTTTCTCCAGAAGGAATGCTGTTGCCAACATATTCCAGTTCTACAAGAATGCCTGCTCCAAATCGCATATTTGCACTTTCCAACGCTTCTTTTTTCATATCCCAGTAAATTGCGGATGTAAGAAGTATTTCTTTCCCTTCAAACCGGAGCTCATCTATATTGCCGTGGATAAATTCGCCTGAATAAATTTCCTGGGTCGTTCCTTTTGAAAACAAACCGGAAGAAGTCATTGAAACGGTGTATTGATATATACCCCGGCAACCATCATCCATACGGGTTACGCCGCAGTTTTTCGTGGTTACATCAAAGGTGAAGTTCTTCTTTCCGCTTACAGAAACTGTGAATTTGGAATCAGCTTTTCCGAAAAACGAATTCTCAGGAATCCAATTCAGATACCCCCGCTCCGCAAACAGGGGAGGCTCAGAGAACATTGGTTCAAATACAAGCTCTGTAAAAGATATTGGATCTTCTGTACCTTGATTCGAATGAAGGGACAACCATAATCTTTGATGAGATTCAAAATTCCGCCCGGAGCGCAAATAATTACCAAGTTCAATATTGCCATCCGCATTTGGCTCGATGCAATCAACGCCAAGCATCAAATAACCTTTCCAACCGTCGGGCAGGCTCAAACGAACATAATCACTTTTTTCGATTGATTCGTACCAAAGCATAGCCGGAAGGTCGAACAAACTGGTTTCGCCTATATTAGCGTGAATAACAGGCAACTCTGCCACAAACATTAGTCCACAATAAGTTGCCGTTGTATCTGCAATATCGCTTCCTTCGATTCGAATTGCCGGCAATTCTATTTCTGAGCTTC
>JAKSQE010000082.1 GCA_024404295.1 Oscillibacter sp. | reverse complement strand
CTGGAGTTCATGGAAGGCAAGGAGCTGCCCGGCGTGGCTTGCCTGCTGGATGCTTAATTGGTTAATTATCCTAAAACGTAAAATTTTTCTTATAATTTGCCATTATTTTTCAAGAAAACCCTTGACATTTATACCGGATTTCGCTATAAATTAAGGAGTTTCGCTTCTATAACTTTTCTGCACGCTTAAAATGTCATTTATTTTATTGATAGATAGGAAAAAGGAGTCAAAAAGATATGAACCGTAGATATCGCAAAACTGTCATCGCCGGTAACTGGAAGATGAACATGACCGCAACCGAGACCAAGAAATTTGCTGAGGAGCTGAAGAAGATTATGCCCCGCGCCAAGTGGTGCGAGACCCTGATCTGCGTCCCCTCCTGCAACATCTCTGTTGCTATGAAGGCTTTCAAGGACCTGCGTGTTTCCGTTGGTGCCGAGAACGTCTATTTCGAGGAGAAGGGTGCTTACACCGGCGAGGTTTCTACCGGCATGCTGAAGGATCTGGGCGTAAAGTACGTCATTCTGGGCCACAGCGAGCGCCGTCAGTATTTCTGCGAGACCGACCAGACCGTGAACAAGAAGGTTCACGCTGTTCTGGAGGCTGGCATGAACCCCATCATCTGCGTGGGCGAGAGCCTGGAGCAGCGTGAGACCGGCATCACCAACGAGTGGATTGCTCTGCAGGTCAAGAGCGCTCTGTACGGTGTTCCCGCTGACAAGATGCGTCGCTGCATCATCGCTTATGAGCCCATCTGGGCTATCGGCACCGGCAAGACCGCTACCAGCGAGCAGGCTGGTGAGGTTTGCTCCAACATCCGTGCTACCATCCGCAGCCTGTATGGTGCTCGCGTTGCTCGCAGCGTTACCATTCAGTACGGCGGCAGCATGAACCCCAAGAACGCCGCCGAGCTGCTGGCTCAGCCCGATATCGACGGTGGTCTGATCGGTGGCGCTGCCCTGAAGCCCGATCAGTTTGTTGACATCATCAACGCTGCTAATCAGGAATAATTAGAACGCTATCATAAAAAGGGGGAGCCTGCTCCCCCTTTTTATCACCTGTTGGGTTTTTATTTCTATATTTGCCGGTTTGCCGGCGAGAGGATCAATTCTTATGAACAAAACTCCTACTACTTTAATCATTATGGATGGTTTCGGCATCAATGATGCAGAAACCGGAAATGCCATTCGTGCCGCTAAGACGCCTCGTTTAGATGCGTTTTTCCGGGAGTACGCCCATACAACTTTGGATGCTTCCGGTCTGGACGTGGGTCTGCCCGACGGTCAGATGGGCAACAGCGAGGTGGGTCACGCCAATATCGGCGGCGGTCGCGTGGTGTTTCAGGATCTGCCTCGCATCTCCAAGTCCATTGCCGAGGGCGACTATCTGAAGAACCCTGCATATCTGCGTGCTATGGATTCCTGTCTGGAAAACGGAACCGCCCTGCACCTGATGGGTCTGCTGTCTGACGGCGGTGTCCATTCTCATATTGAGCATCTGTTTGCTCTGCTGAAAATGGCAAAGGACAAGGGATTGACTCGCGTCTACATCCATGCTTTTCTGGATGGCCGTGATGTCTCCCCCACCTCCGGCATTGATTTCGTCACCCGCACTGTCGAAAAATGCAACGAGTTGGGAATTGGCAAGCTGGCAACCGTCATGGGCCGTTACTACGCTATGGACCGTGATAAGCGTTGGGATCGTCTGCAGCAGGCTTATGATGCCATGGTCTACGGCGAGGCCGAGCAGAGCGGTGTTGACCCCATCGATGCCGTGAAAGCTTCTTACGATGCCGGTGTTACTGACGAGTTTATGGTGCCCGTAGTCTGCGAAACCGAGGGCGCCATGTCCGATAACGACAGCGTGATTTTCTTTAACTATCGTCCCGATCGTGCTCGCGAGATCACTCGTTCTCTGGTGGATCCCGAATTTGACGGTTTCCCCCGTCAGTTCTTCCCTCTGGTCTTCGTCTGCAATACGGAGTATGACGCCACCATGCCCAACGTGGAAGTGGCTTATCCCCGTCTGGGTGTCCGCAACGGTCTGGGTGAGTATCTGAGTTCTATGGGCCTGACTCAGCTGCGTATCGCCGAGACCGAGAAATATGCCCATGTGACGTTCTTCTTCAACGGCGGTGTGGAAACCCAGTTCCCCGGTGAAGATCGCGTGCTGGTAGCTTCTCCCAAGGTGGCTACCTACGACCTGCAGCCTGAGATGAGCGCATACGAGGTCTGCGACAAGTGCGTGGAGCGTATTGAGTCCGGCGCTTATGACGTGATCATTCTGAACTTCGCAAACTGCGACATGGTTGGCCACACCGGTGTGTTTGACGCCGCAGTAAAGGCTGTAGAAACCGTGGACGAGTGTGTCGGCAAGGTGGTGGATGCCACCTTGAAGATGGGCGGCTGTGCCATGATCACCGCAGACCACGGTAATGCCGATCAGATGGCGGAAGCCGACGGCTCTCCTATGACCGCTCACACCACCAACCCCGTTCCCTTCATCCTGTGCGGTGCCGGAAACGAGCTGCGTCACGGCCGTTTGGCTGACATCGCTCCCACGATTCTGGATGTGATGGGCTTGGAGTGTCCTGCTGAAATGGATGGCAAAACGCTGATCATCAGCTAAATCCAATTAAATTGCGAGAAGCGGCGCAAAAGCGCCGCTTCTTTTTTATAATTGGTATGATTTTCTGTAAATCTGTCCATACTGCTCATACCTACATTTTGGGGAGGAGTATTATGGAACGAGATTTGAAACAAGTTTTATCCGGCGTTGGCTTTTATGCCACCTTGGCGATCTGCTTGGCAATCGTCGGTGTGTGCGGTTATTTTCTGCTCTTTGACAAGCAGGATCCCACACCTCCCGTTGTGGAGGAGCCTTTCCCCGCCGAAGCTGCCGCCGCACCCACATCGGAGATCGTCGAGGAGCAGTCCGAACCGCCTCTGGTAGAAACCTTGGAGCCGGTCCCAGTTCAGACGGAATCGATCCCAGTTACCATGCCGGAGGTCGAAGTAGACCCCACGCCGGTGGTTGCTGAAGCGCCCAGACTGATCGTTGAACCGGTACAGGGGGATGTTCTGACCGCATTTTCAATGGATGAACTGGTCTACAACGAGACACTGGCAGACTGGCGGACCCATAACGGCGTAGACATTGCCGCAAAGCCCGGCACCACTGTTTTAGCAGCTTGCTCCGGCTCGGTCTTCTCTGTCGAGGAGGATGCTCTGATGGGTACCACTGTTGTGTTGGAACATGCTGGTGGCTATCAAACAACCTACGCAAACCTGCAAAAAACGCCCAACGTGGAAGTTGGCGATTCTGTCACTGCCGGCCAAATCATCGGCGCAGTAGGTTCCACCGCAGCCGCCGAAGCAGCACAGTCTTCGCATCTGCATTTTTCTGTCTCAAAAGACGGCAAAATTGTGGACCCTTGCACGTTTCTGGACAGCTAATCTTTCACGAAGATAAAAACCGTGCACCGATTTCCATTTGGCTTTCGGTGCACGGTTTTATATTGCATTCCATTATTTAATGCACATGAACATGCATATGTCCATTTCCTACCAAGAAAAAGATTCCAACGACAAATCCAAGTACGATTGCAAACGTAGCCCACTTTGTTCTTCCATGTCGGTATGCATCAGGAAGTAGTTCAAAAAATGTTACATAGAGCATTGCTCCACCAGCAAGACTCATCGCAACAGCCAGTGCAATTTGTGTCATATTGCCCACCAAGTATCCTGTCAGAGCCCCGATTACCGTGGGTAAGCCGCTCAAACTGGCAATACCAATGGCCGAACGTGCTTTGGACCCTCCATTCAAAAATGGAACCGCAATACTCATGCCCTCTGGAATATTATGCAAGCCAATGGTCAGGGCAGCTAACAGACTGGTGCTATTGATTCCCTCGATTGCCACGGATGTTCCGATGACTAATCCAATCGGGAAATTGTGCACTGCAACTGCAGCCGCCAGAATCACACCGGCCACCTGCATATTATGATGATTGCAGCCATGGGAGTGGTGGCGTTGGCCTTCGTGGTTCATATGATGCTCAATCCAGCCATTCAACATGACTGTGATCAGAAATCCTGCTGCCAGAAAAATCGGTGGCAAATAATAAGTGCCTGCCGCCTCCATCGCTTCCGGTATCATGTCAAAACAGACAATGCAAAGCATTAACCCTGCTGTAAATCCAGGAAGCGCACTTGTGATCCTTGGAGATTCTTGTCGCACCAATAAGGCAAGACTTCCACCGATTGCCAGTCCGCCCATGCCGGTGGTCAGCGTGAGCAACACAACAAATACAATATCCATAATGTTCTCACTTCCTCTCTCAAGGATGTATGGCAATGATATAAACGCCTTTCGTATTAATTTTCTTCCTGCTGCAAACGCTGTGTATACTGATCAGCTGCTCGCAGCGTGCGGCGCAGGAATACGGTACTGAGTGCCAAAGACATCAATTCCGCAATGGGGAAAGACAACCAAACCAAGTCCAGATTTCCGGTCTGTGCCAGCAGCCAAGCGGCAGGGAGCAACACCACCAACTGACGGCACACGGAGACGATCAGGCTGTACATCGGATTGCCGATCGCTTGGCAGACAGAACCTGCAATAATGCAGAAACCGGCCAGCAGGAAACTATAACTGATGGTTCGCAGAGCCACGGGGCCAACGGCCAGCATCTCTTCCGACGGTGTAAACAGTCCCAACAGCTGAACGGGCAGGAACTGGAATGCCAGGAAGCCCAAGAACATGATAGACATTGCAGCAATGATGGTCAGCTTGATGGTCTTTTTTACTCGATCCATACGGGCAGCGCCGTAGTTGTAAGCCACGATGGGCACCATGCCGTTGTTCAAACCGAAAATAGGCATAAAGATGAAACTCTGCAGTTTGAAATAAGCGCCAAACACGGCGGTAGCTGCTTCCGTAAAGGAAATCAGAATGCGATTCAAGCCAAAGGTCATCACGGAACCAATGGACTGCATAATGATAGAGGGAATGCCTACCCGATAAATTTCCTTGGCGATCTCTGCTTTGGGATGCAAAATGTCATTCAGGCGAATATGGATATCCGGATTCAGCTTCAAGTTGGCGATCACAGCCACCATGGCAGCAATAATCTGGCCTCCAACCGTTGCTACAGCAGCGCCGGCTACCTCCATACGGGGCAGGCCGAACAGTCCAAAAATCAGAATTGGATCCAAAATCATATTGATGATGGCACCCAGAAGCTGCGTGCACATGGAAATCGTTGTACGGCCTGTGGACTGCAGCAAACGCTCAAAGCAAAACTGGCTGAAAATGCCGATGGACAGACCCAGACAAATCGTGGTATAAGTGGCGCCATAGTCAATAATCGTTTGGTTTTCCGTAATGACTTGGAAGAACGGGCGAGACACCAACAGTCCAATGATTGCAAACACAATACCGCTTAGCAAAAACAGTGCAATGCCGGTATTCGCGGTACGATCTGCCACGTCCTGCTTTTTCTCACCCAGAGAGCGGGACAACAGCGCATTCATGCCCACGCCGGTGCCGGCACCCACGGCAATCATCAGGCTCTGCAGAGGGAAGGCCAGAGACACAGCATTCAGCGCATCCTGACTGATCTTGGCAACAAATACGCTGTCCACAATGTTATATAACGCCTGAAACAGCATGGAGATCATCATGGGAACTGCCATGCCTGCCAACAGTTTGCCCACCGGCAAAATGCCCATTTTATTTTCACGGGGTGCTGCACCTGCAGCAGGGTTCCTATTATCCATTTTTTGGTTCCTTTCTCTCTATGACGGTGAAAATGACGCGGGATCCCGCGTCATTTTGTTCCTTATTTTTTCAGCTCACCGGTAGCCAGCTGAGTCAGATACGCATTCAGGAAGCCGTCCAAATCGCCGTCCATCACAGAGTCGATCTGACTGGTTTCAAAACTGGTGCGAGTATCCTTCACCAACTGATAGGGCATGAACACATAAGAGCGAATCTGGCTGCCCCACTCAATCTTCATCTGCACGCCTTTGATGTCAGAGATCTTCTCGGCGTGCTGCTGGATCTTCAGTTCCAGGAGTTTGGCTTTGAGCA
>JAKSQE010000081.1 GCA_024404295.1 Oscillibacter sp. | reverse complement strand
AAATAGGGAGTTTTTTATAAAACGACACTTGAAAACAATGACTGCGCCATTCTATAATTATAATACCCCATACTGTGGGGGAAAGAATGAAACCGGGTCGGAATGCGACTGCCCGGTGGAATGGAGGAAGAAACCATGAGAGGCGTACATAGCGCAGTAGATGATATCCGCCGCACGGTATTTGAGGAAGTTGCTCGCCTGGCCTATGACTATGACGAGAATAACCGTGAAAAGACCCGCGATCAGGTGGATATGATCCCCTATAAAATGGTTCCCGGCGACATTGCAAAGCACCGTCACGACGTGTATCTGGAGCGTGCGATTATTATCGCCCGTATTCGTCTTGCACTGGGCATGAACATTGACATTGGTGGCCATTTGAGTACCCACATTGATGAGGCGATCACGGATCAGAAGTATTTTGAAAATCCGCTGGTCAACGTGATCCACTCTGCCTGCAACGCTTGCCCGCCCAAGCAGATCCGCATTACAGACAGTTGCCAGGGCTGTATTTCCCACCCCTGTCAGAATGTTTGCCCCAGAGATGCGATTTACTTGGATGAGAACAAGCATTGCCATATTGATCAGGATAAATGTATTAAGTGCGGCAAGTGCTTTAACCAGTGCCCCTACCGTGCTATCAGCTATATCGAGCGTCCTTGCGCCGCTGTCTGCGGCATGAATGCCATCGAATCCGATGAGCGCGGCCGTGCCAAGATCAACTACGATAAGTGTGTTTCCTGCGGTCAGTGTCTGGTCAACTGCCCCTTTGGTGCCATTGCGGACAAGAGCCAGATCTTCCAGATTATCCACGCCATTCGAAAGGGCCAGAAGGTCATTGCCTGCGTGGCCCCCGCTATTGTGGGCCAGTTTGGTGATGAGGCAACTCCTTCCAAGATCAAGAAGGCTATGGACATTCTGGGCTTTGCTGACGTGGTGGAAGTTGCCATTGGCGCCGACCTGTGCACCGTACAGGAGTCCAACGACTTCTTACGGGAAGTGCCCGATGAAATTCCTTGGATGGGTACCTCTTGCTGCCCTGCCTGGAGCATGATGGCAAAGAAGCTTTATCCTGAGTTTGCAAAGAATATTTCCATGGCGTTGACACCCATGGTCATCACTGCCCGCATGGTAAAGAAGATGCATCCCGATGCCCGTGTTTGCTTTGTTGGCCCCTGCGCCGCAAAGAAGCTGGAGGCAAATCGCCGCACCATCCGTTCGGACGTAGACTATGTTCTGACGTTTGAGGAATTGGCAGGTATGTTTGAGGCCAAGGAGATCGACTTCAAGACCATGGAAGTACCTGAAAATGAAGAAGTTGCTATCGAGGCCTCCGGCTTGGGTCGCGGCTTTGCTGTGGGCGGTGGTGTTGCTGCTGCCGTGGTAGAGGCCATCAAGCATATCGAACCCGATCGCGAGATGAAGATTCAGTATGCCGACGGTCTGAAAGAGTGCAAGAAGATGCTGGCTTTGGCTAAGGCCGGTAAGCTGGATGGCTACCTGCTGGAGGGCATGGGTTGCCCTGGCGGCTGTGTGGCCGGTGCCGGCACCATCCGCCCTGTGAAGGAGACTGCGAATAATGTGGCCAAGTTCAAGGCTGCTGCACTGGAGCAGAGCTGCACGACCACTCCCTATCTGAATTGGTTGGCAGAAGTCGAAGAGAGAGGCTAATTAAACATGCTTAGTTTTCTGTTGTTGAAGCAGATTGCGCAACTGTTTTTGATCATTTTTATGGGTTGGGCGGCAGTAAAGGCCGGTTTACTCCATGCGGAGGACAGTGCGGGACTGTCGAAAATCCTGCTTTACGTGATCACCCCCTGTATGATCATTAAGGCATTTCAATTGGAACGCACACCGGAGACGGCCAAAATGATGATGCTGACCTTTGGCGTGGATTTGTTCCTGAATATTTTGCTGATACTGATGACCATTGTTTTCGGAAAACTGTTTCACCTGAATCCCGTGGAACGGGCGTCGGTGATCCTGCCGAACTGTACCAATATGATTATCCCCCTGGTAACGGCACTGTTTGGCGCCGAATGGGTAGTTTTCATCAGCATTTACGGCATGATGCAGATCGTGGTGGCATTTACTTACGGCTCCTATCTGATCAGCGGAGAAACAAAGTTCTCCCCTAAAAAGATCCTGATGAATGCGAATGTGATAGCGATTATCGTTGGTTTCTCCCTGTTTGTTTTCCAGATCCACTTGCCGGAGCTTGTGCAGGGTGCGTTGACCAACACAGCGTCTATGCTTGGCCCTGCGGCGATGTTGATGCTGGGTATGCTCATGTCTGGTTTGAACTGGAAGAAAATTAAGGACTATGTCAAAGTTTGGCGTGTGGTGCTGCTGCGGCTGATTGTCTATCCTGTCATTATGGTGCTGATTGTGAAATACAGCGGCGCTGCAAAATTGGCTGCGAATGGCGAAATGCTGCTGTTGATCTGCTTGCTGTCTGCCTGTGCGCCGGTGGGAAACATTGTAATGCAGTTTTGCCAGCTCTATGACAACGAACCGGAGTATGCCAGCTTTGCCAATGTGGTAACGATGCTGCTGTGCATTGTCACCATGCCGTTGATGGTGGCACTGTATCAAATGTGACTTTTTCAAATAAAAATGCTCCCAAATCCATCGGATTTGGGAGCATTTTTATATTGTTTTAGCTTATTGAATGTCAAACATTTCCTCGTAAGAGGTAATGTAGTAATCGCACAGGGACTTTATTTCCTCCTGCACATGTTCGGATGTCACATCGTAGATGCCTGCGACTCGGAATCCGGCAGATTTAGCCGTCTTGATGGCGTAGAGTGCATCTTCAAACACCACGGTGTCTTTCTTATTGGATTGCAGGCGGCGCATGGCAGCTTCGTAGATCTCAGCGCTTTCGTGCTTGGAACTGCCCACTTCACCGGAAGTGATAATGCCTCGAAAATACTGTTCGATCCCAGCAGTTCGCAACGCAGTACGCACAAGATCCTTATCCGTGGCCGTAGCAACATACATCCAGACGCCCTCCATTTTCAGAAGGGAAAGAAACTTTTCCACACCGGGTTTGGCCTTCACCTCGTGAGTGTAGAAATGGTCCATCCGTGCCTTCATATCGGCGCGGATCTCATCGTAGGTACGATCCAGACCGCACTCTTCGATCAAATAAGTGATAGCCTTTTGATCGCACATGGTCTTAAAGGCATCTAACTTTTCTTGAGAGACTTCTATACCGGCATCTTTCAGGATGGAGGGCCCCAGACTCCGCCACTTGGGCATGGAGTCCAACAGTGTACCGTCCATATCAAAAATTCCGCTTTGTAAACGCATAAAACAGAGCCTTTCGGTATTTTTTTAGCAGAGCTTGGCACCTGCGGGGACAGCCCCGAAGCGCCGCCAGCGGCGGAAACAGCGAGGGAGCTGTCGAGGAAGTGCCGCCATTCCCGCGACCGAAGGGAGGGGAAATGGCAATGGCACGACGGTGGGTAAAACCCAAACGAAGAATTGAAATTTTAGCAGAGCTTGGCACCTGCGGGGATAGAATCATCCACCATCATCAGATGCAGTTTCTCCTCGCCCTTTTCGGTGTGGATGGCAGAGAGCAGCATGCCGTTGGACTCATGGCCCATCATTTTGCGAGGAGGCAGGTTGACAATCGCAACCAGATTCTTACCCACCAACTGCTCGGGTTCATAGAACTTGTGAATGCCGGACAGGATCTGGCGATCCGTTCCGGTGCCGTCGTCCAGGGTGAAGCGCAGTAATTTGTCACTCTTCTTCACTGCCTCGCAGGCCTTGACCTTCACCACACGGAAATCGCTCTTGCAGAAGGTGTCGAAGTCTACTTTCTCCTCCAGTTGGGGTTCCAACTCGATGGCGGGCAGAGTGGCCTTCTTGGCCTCAGCAGCGGCGGCTTCCAGTTCAGTCAGTGCGGACTCCATGTCCACGCGGGGGAACAGATTCTCGCCCTTGGTGACGGTGACATTTTCGGGAAGGCTGCCCCACAAGTCAGCAGAATCCCAAGTCTGTGCCTCGGCAGGTGCGCCGATCTGAGAGAAGAGTTTCGCCATGCTCTCGGGCATAAAGGGAGTCAGCAGGATGCCGCAGACGCGTGTGGTCTCCAGCAAGTTGTACAGCACGTGAGCCAGTCTGTCGCCGTTGGCGTCCATGTCCTTGGCCAATGCCCAGGGAGCGTTTTCGTCAATATACTTGTTGGCGCGCTGAATGACCTTGAAGATCTCTTCCAGAGCCTTGTGCGGAGCGAAATGTTCCATCTCGTTCTCGTAAATATTCCGCAAAGCGGATGCGGCGGAGACCAGCTGTGCATCGTACAGGACGGGATCCACTTCGCCTTCGGGAGCGGTCAGCTCCACGGTGCTGCCCATGCGGATCAGAGAAGCCAGCTGGCTCTCGTCGGCAGTAATGCCGCTGCCTGCGGGCAGCTGACCGCCAAAATACTTGCCCACCATGGCGGTGGTGCGGGACAGCAGGTTGCCCAGGTCGTTAGCCAGATCCACGTTGATGGTCTGAATCAGCAGTTCGTTGGAGAAGTTGCCGTCGGAGCCAAAGGGGAACGTGCGCATCAGGAAGAAACGCAGGGCATCCACGCCAAACATCTCTGCCAGCAGGTAGGGATCCACCACATTGCCCTTGGACTTAGACATCTTGCCGCCGTCCAGCAGCAGCCAGCCATGGCCAAAGCACTTCTTGGGCAGGGGCTCACCCAGGCTCATCAGCATGGCGGGCCAAATAATGGAGTGGAAACGCACGATCTCCTTGCCCACAATGTTTACGCCGGGCCACCACTTCTTATAGTCGTCGTATTTATCGTTTTCATAGCCCAGAGCGGTGATATAGTTGGACAGGGCATCTACCCAGACGTAAACCACGTGCTTAGGATCGAAATCCACGGGAATGCCCCAGGTAAAGCTGGTGCGGGACACGCACAGATCCTCCAGACCGGGATCAATGAAGTTACGGACCATCTCATTGACGCGGCTGCGAGGTTCCAGGAAATCGGTATTTTCCAGCAGGTCGCGGACGCGGTCGGCGTACTTGCTCAGGCGGAAGAAGTAGGCTTCCTCCTCAGCATCGGTGACGGGGCGGCCACAATCGGGGCAGCAGCCGTCTTTCAGCTGGCTTTCGGTCCAGAAAGACTCACAGGGGGTGCAGTACTTGCCCTTGTAAGAACCCTTATAGATGTCACCATTGTCGTACATCTTCTTGAAGATGCGCTGAATGGCCTTCACGTGGTAGTCGTCGGTGGTGCGGATGAAGCGGTCGTTGGAAATGTTCATCAACTTCCACAGGTCGCGGACGCCACGGGGGCCTTCCACGATATTATCCACAAACTCCTGAGGTGTCACACCGGCCTCTTTTGCCTTGTTTTCAATCTTCTGGCCGTGCTCGTCGGTACCGGTCAGAAACAGGACTTCCTCGCCTTTCAGGCGATGATAGCGGGCGATGGTGTCGGTTGCCACGGTGCAGTAGGTGTGGCCGATGTGCAGCTTATCGGAGGGATAATAAATAGGGGTCGTTACATAGAATCTTTTGTTCTCTTCCATAGAAATATACCTCTCTATTATAGTTCAGGGTAAAAAAATCGTCCCTGAGCGAAACGCTCAAGGACGACAAAATGCCGTGTTACCACCTTGATTCGCACACCCCTCACAGGATGTACCTCAATGGGTATAAAAATACCCGGACGCTGTAATGGGCGCACCCATCGCGATCTAACACCCTGTGGGTGCTCGGCGCGCGGCTCCGGGACCATGTTCGGCAAATCTCTCCGTACCCCTTTCCAGCTGCCGGGGCTCTCTGCGGCGGAGTGAAATGTGTACTCTTCCCTTCACTGCCTTTTGCAAATATTTATTATAAAGGTGCGAAAAAGTTCTGTCAAGGGGGATGCTCCCCTGTTTTCTGCAATGGAAAGTTGTTTTTCCAGTGAGAGTCAGGCAAAGGTGAGCCGCATCTGATACCATGTCACGTTTCCGTGGACGGATTGGGAGATCCCCTCGTTCACGAAGCCGAATTTTGCATAATAGGGGATCAGCCGCTCCTTGCAGGTGAGAACCAGTCCCTGTCTCCCCTGCTGTCTTGCATCGTCAATGGCACGTTGCAAAAGCTGCCCTGCACAGCCTTGTTTCCGATAGGCCGGCAAAGTATTGACGCCAAAGATCATCTGCCATACTCCGTTTTCGCTGTGCATGGCGGCGTTTTCGTACAGTTCATCGGTCAAATCAGGTAGGTCGGTCACAAAACCGTCCACAAAGGACA
>JAKSQE010000080.1 GCA_024404295.1 Oscillibacter sp. | reverse complement strand
AAAAAAATATCTGGAAATCTGGACAGCATGGAGTATCATGCTAAAATAGGAGGAAAAAGGAGGGAGAACGATGCAGATCTGGATGGCAGAATTAGACCGCCCACTTGAGAAATTGGAATATGCGGCGTTGCTGCACAATCTCCCTTCTGCACGGCGAGAGCGTTTCCTGCGGACACGGGATTCTGCCCGGCAGCAGGAACCTCTGTGCGCGTATTGGCTTCTAAAAATTATGCTTCGACAGGAATATGGCTTTGAAAAAATACCGGAAATCGCATTTGGGGCAGCAGGGAAGCCGTTTTTTCCGGAATACCCGCAGATCTATTTTAATATCAGCCATACTAAGGGCGCGGTCATGGTTGCGATAGCCGATGTGCCGGTGGGAGTGGATTTGGAAATGATCCGTCCGGTCAACGCAAGGATGATGGAACGAATGCCACATAGCGGAACACCGGAGGACTTTTTCCGCTGTTGGGTCCGTCAGGAGGCCTGTGCAAAATGCAGCGGAGTGGGCATTGCGGAATTCCTGCATGGAGAGATCGAACTGCCGGCACAGAGGCAATATTTTGAACTTGACGCATTCCCGGGTTATTTGGCAGGGATCGCTGTGGAGCGGGGAGAACGGCCGGAAAACGCATGCCGTCTGATTTGGAGTCGGGATCTGGCGCATGAGGTGACGGATTTCTCCGGAAAAGATTGACTTTCGACAGGGAAATACCTATAATAATCACAGTTCATTTGCCCTGAAATTGATATGGGAGGCTTACTTGATATGACTTATACAATGGAAATTGCAGGACTGAAGCGTGACCTGCCGATCTGCAAGGTTACCGATGATTTGTACATCGGCGCATTTATCTGCTTCGGTGATCAGGAAATCACCGTGGCCTGTGCCAGAGAAATGCTGAAGCTGGTTCCTGCTGATAGCTACGATTACATTTTCACCGCAGAGGCGAAGAGCATTCCCCTGATTCACGAAATGGCACGCCAGTCCGGAGCTACGAAGTATTTCATCGCACGCAAGGGTCCCAAGGTTTATATGCCGGATCCCCTCAGTGTGGAGGACGAGTCCATTACCACGGTGGGTACGCAGAAGCTGTTCCTGGGTCGTGATGATGCAGATCTGATTTGCGGCAAGCGCATTCTGATCATGGACGACGTGATCTCTACGGGCGGCTCTCTGCTGGCGATGGAAGCATTGGTCAAGGCAGCCGGCGGTACGGTTGCCGGTAAGATCGCTGTTTTGGCTGAGGGTGCAGCAAAGGATCGTGATGACATCAAGTTCCTGGCACCGCTGCCTTTGTTCAATGCCGACGGCACCCCTAAGGCATAATCAAAAGAAACCAACAGCAGGAGAGATCGATGAGATCCTCCTGCTGTTTTATGTAATTCCGTTTTACAGAAGACAAGAAATGAAAATATCATGGGCGGCAGAGAAACTCTGCCGCCCGATAGGATCGAGAGGGCTTACTTGCGATTCTCGTTCTGATTGCGCTGATTCTGGTTGTTCTGATTGTTATTCTGATTGTTCTGGTTGCGCTGATTCTGATTGTTGTTCTGATTGTTCTGGTTGTTTTCGCGATTCTGCATGATTGACATCCTCCTTTCCTATCTGCGTACAGCGGTATTGTACCCAGCGGGTAGAAAAATATACGAAAAAATAAAAAAATAATTGACAAGAAGGGATCTTCTTGCTATACTACCTATGCAAAACAAAGTAGGCTGATTGCATCCGCCTCACCTCCAGCGTTTAGCGACGAGGTCAACAACGTTTCATTCAGACTGCCAGAGGGCGGTTTGTTGTTGCGCGGATGCCATAGGCATTCGCGTTTTGTGATTTTTAGGAGGAGGTGCTTCGACTATTAGTAAGCAAGTGCATGAACTCAACGAGGACATTATGGACAAGGAGATCCGCCTGATCGGTGATGAGGGCCAGCAACTGGGCATTATGAGCGCAGAAGAGGCTCTGAAAATCGCAGATGAGCAGGGCTTGGATCTGGTTAAGATTTCTCCCCAGGCTGTTCCGCCTGTATGCAAGCTGATGAACTACGGCAAGTTCCGCTTCGAGCAGAGCAAGAAGGAGAAGGAAGCCCGTAAGAACCAGCATGTGGTTGAGATCAAGGAAATTCGTATGTCCCCGGGCATCGAGGTGGGAGATTTCAATACGAAGCTCAAAAACGCCCAGAAGTTCATCGCTGACGGCAACCGTGTCAAGGTTTCTGTCCGCTTCCGTGGTCGTGAGATGGCCCATACCGAGATCGGTAAGGACCTGCTGGATCAGTTCGCTGAACAGTGTGCCGAAGTGGCAAATGTGGATAAAGCCGCCAAGCTGGAGGGCCGCATGATGTCCATCTTCCTTTCCCCCAAGAGTGGCAAGTAATTCAAAGATTTTCAATATACGGAAGGAGCTACTACTATGCCTAAGCTGAAAACCCATAGCGGTGCAAAGAAGAGATTCAACCTGACCAAGACCGGCAAGGTCAAGCGCGCCAAGGCCTTCAAGAGCCACATCCTGACCAAGAAGGATACCAAGCGCACTCGTCGTCTGCGTGCAGGCGGTTATGCGGACGCTACCAACATGGACGCAGTCCGCAAGATGATCCCCTACAAATAAGATTACGAGACGTTAGAATAGGAGGCTTTACAAATGGCAAGAGTTAAGGGCGCGATGATGACGCGCAAGAGAAGAAATAAGATCCTGAAGCTGGCAAAGGGTTACTGGGGTTCCAAGTCCAAGCACTTTAAGATGGCCAACCAGGCTGTCATGAAGTCCCTGACCTATGCTTACACCGGCCGCCGCCTGAAGAAGCGTGATTTCCGCCGCCTGTGGATCACCCGCATCAGCGCTGGCGGCAGGATGAGCGGCAGGACCTACTCCTCGTTGATGCGTGGTCTGAGGGGCGCCGGCGTCGAGATCAACCGCAAGATGCTGTCCGAGCTGGCTATCAGCGATCCCGCTGCATTCACTCAGCTGGTCGAGATTGCCAAGAAGGCTTAATCACAACCGTATATAAAAAAGACTTCGGAGTAATCCGAAGTCTTTTTTGCACTTTTTTCGAGGAAGCGTTTCTGGCAAATCTTGCAAACTGGGAGTTGTTATGGCTTTGTAAAACCCTCGGGCGCAAGAGGAACACCCTCACACATAACTTGAGTTTGCTCTATGGGGTATTCTTGGTTAGGAGTACGGGTAGTTACTACAAGATATTTGGATAACAATGTACCAATCCATTCTTTCTGCTCATCCAATAACTCATATGACTTGTTGTTTTCAATGTCGTTGAACGTACCACAGTCAGAATGATAGTAAATAATACTTCCATCTTCACTGATAAATTGGAAATCATTATCACAAGCAGAGGTTTCGATTTCGTACTTGCAACTATCAATGATACCTTTTAACTTTTTACTTTCCTCTGCCGATAATGAAACGGGTCCAATATCACGAATGATATCTTTTACATTCCAAACAAAACTTGATTGTTCAACAGTTTCTGGTTTTTTCTTATCATTACTCTTGATATAGTTGCCATTTTTGTCAACCTTCCAATAAAAAATGTCGTATGTATCCAAATCTGAAATAGTTACTTTTCCACTATTAAGAGCCTCTACTATCGTCATTTTTCCGCCATTTGTAAACTGACACTCTATATACTCAGATTTTATGGAAGGGAAATAGTAGGTGTAATCGTTATCCTTACAAAACTCCTCCAATGCACTATCAGTGCTTAATTGGTTCACAACTGTCAAATCGACAATGTTTACTAATTCGATATTTGTTTCACTTTCATTCAGTGCAACTTGTGGTTTCTCTGTATTTACAACTTCATTAACGATTGGCATATCTGCTCCACATGCAACGGGTTTAGATTTATCACCACTTCCACAACCAACCGTAGATAGTGCAAGCCCAAGGCAAAGCACCATTGTTATAATCTTTTTCATAAGCACCTCCACAAATTCTAATTTGCTGATTCCATACAACACTTTAAATAGCAATGTAATCTTGAAGAGGATGATTTATTCTGCTTTTGAAAAGGAAACAGTTTTCGCTTTCATAGAGATTTTTTCCACTGTGTAGCCGTATGGGAGCAACTCCTTCTTAAAAGTCAAAAAGGAGTGGTCGATGGGAAAACCGAGAATGCGTTGGACTTCGCTGAACGTCAGAAGAAGAGAGGAAGAGCCGGAACTATGCACATAATCCCATAGCGGATCGTACTTACTCATGTTCGCAAGCGGGTTCGGCGGGAGATTCCTCCTTGACAGGTTCCTCCCACTCAATTTTTGTGGCAACCAGACGGTTGATGGGCATGCCCTGTTCATGGAACTTGGCCTCGTAGTCGGTCATGACCCCCACAGGGCCGTTTTCGTGGAGGTTGCGGGTGACTTCGGACAACGTGAAGCCGAACTGGGGAATTTCCTCCACAGAGAACTCAAAGAGGGGCTGGTTGTCCGCTTTGAAGTGGATTTGGCCGCCCATCTTCAGCACCTGACGATACAGCTTCAGGAAATTGCCATGGGTCAGGCGGCGCTTTGCATGGCGGTTGCTGGGCCAAGGATCGCTGAAGTTCAGATAGATGCGGTCTACTTCGTCGGGCGCAAAGAACTGGGGGAGCTGGTCGGCATTAGCAGCCACAAAGAACACGTTCGTTAACCCGGCGGCAACACAGCGCTCCATGGCAACCACCATGGCATCCGGCACCAATTCCACGGCGATGAAGAGAACATCCGGTTCTAATTGAGCCGTTCCCATGGTGAAGCGCCCTTTGCCGCAGCCCAGTTCCAAACGGAGTTCTCGTGCTTCCGGCATGAGTTCATGCCAATGACCTCTCCGGTCATAAGGATCACGAATCAACTGGGCGGCACAGCGTTCCATACGGGGAATCAAGTTTTTCTTTTTGCGCATTCGCATATCAAAACCTCCAGAGGGTAATATTCTGAAATATCATAGCATAAAAAGGGAAGCCTGTAAACGATATTTCACATACAATGGAACTTTATGCAGCTCCTTGATGAGGGTGGAAAAAATCGGGAATTGTTTTTGTAAGAACTGGAAAAAGAGAAAAAGTAGCTGATTTTTTACTTGCTAAACGGAGGGCTGTCCCTTATAATATAAGAAGACTAAATTGGTGGTTTATGAATCAAACCGCTGAGGGGAATCCCATAACAACTATTAGGAGGAACTACACATGAAAGTTGCTGTTTTTGGCGCAGGTACCATGGGTAGCGGTATTGCTCAGGTTTTCGCTGCAAAGGGTCACACCGCTCTGATGTATGCAAGCTCTGTCGCTTCCGCTCAGAAGCATAAGGACAAGCTGGCTGCTTCTCTGCAGAAGCGCTTTGCTAAGAACGTTGAGAAGGGCAAGATGACCCAGGAAGCTGCTGATGCTGAGCTGGCAAAGATCATGGGCAACATCGTGGTGGACGAGAAGTCCGCTTGCGCTGATGCCGATCTGGTCATTGAGTGCGTCAAGGAAGATATGGCTACGAAGAAGGAACTGCTGAACGAGCTGGACGCGATCTGCAAAGAGAGCACCATCTTCGCTTCCAACACCTCTTCTCTGTCTATTACTGAGATGGGTCTGGGCCTGAAGCATCCCGTTATCGGTATGCACTTCTTCAATCCCGTGCCCAGCATGAAGCTGGTCGAGATCATCCGCGGCGCTAACACCGCTGACGAGACCTTCGATTTCATCTACAAGCTGACTCAGGAAATCGGCAAGGAGCCCGTCGAGGTCGCTGAGGCTCCCGGTTTCGTCGTCAACAAGATTCTGATCCCCATGATCAACGAGGCTGCCGGCCTGGTTGAGACCGGTGTCGCTTCTGTCGCTGATATCGACAAGGCTATGATGCTGGGTGCCAACCATCCCATGGGCCCCTTGGCTCTGGGCGACTTCATCGGCCTGGATGTCTGCCTGGCTATCATGGACGTTCTGTACAGCGAGACCGGCGATCCTAAGTATCGCGCTTCTCTGCTGCTGAAGAAGATGGTCCGCGGCGGTCTGCTGGGCAAGAAGACCGGCAAGGGCTTCTACGACTATTCTAAGTAAGAAAAGCACAGAACAGGGCTGCTGATGCAGCCCTGTTTTTTTGTGCAAAAATTCCACAAATCAACTGAAGAGGACGAACTTCGCAGTGCTTCCATGATTGACACAAAAAAATATAGTTCCTAAAATATATTTAATGAATATTACAAAACAGCTGGACAATAATAAACTTTTTATCTTACTGGAAGGCCGGCTTGATACGGCTTCTGCTCCTGTTCTTGAAGAAGAA
>JAKSQE010000008.1 GCA_024404295.1 Oscillibacter sp. | reverse complement strand
GCTCGACGGGCCGGCGACCGTGGCGTGTCTCCGTCCCGAGGCGGCGCAGGCCATTTTGGCGCAGTTCCCGAACGTGACGGCCACTTCGCGCATGCCGGTCCCCTACGGCAATCAGCGGACTCCCACTGCCCAGTGGACTGCCACCGCAGCAGGCTGCACTATTTTAGGAGCAAAGGGTGAGGGGCCTCGCATCACCCATGTGACTTGCGGCAAAATTGTGGACAAGGGGATCTCCGATGTAAACAACATGGGAGCCGCCATGGCACCTGCTGCCTACGACACCCTGTCTGCTTTCTTCCGTGACACAAAGACAAAGCCGGAAGATTACGACCGTATTTTTACCGGTGATCTGGGCTTGCTGGGTCATTCCATTGTGCAGGACTTTTTCCGGCGGGATGGCATCGACATGACCAAGAATTATGATGACTGCGGGCTGCTGCTCTATGACCGCGTAGGGCAGGATATGCACGCCGGTGCCAGCGGATGTGGCTGTTCTGCGTCGGTTCTGAACGGTTATATTTTCTCCCAGCTGCGGCGGGGTGTCTGGAAAAAGATCGTTTTCGCCCCCACGGGTGCTCTGCTCTCGCCCACCTCCAGCTTTCAGGGCGAATCCATCCCCAGCATCTGCCACGCAGTCTGCATTTCCACGGAATAAGGAGGCTCTCATGGACTATTTGAACGCATTTCTCTGCGGTGGCATCATCTGCGCCATCGGACAAATCATCATTGATAAAACGCAGCTGACACCAGCACGCATCCTAACCGGCTATGTCGTGGTTGGTGTGTTGTTAAGCGCCATTGGTCTCTATCAGCCCATTGCGGATTGGGGCGGTGCCGGTGCCACCGTTCCCTTGACCGGTTTTGGCCACGCATTGGCAAAAGGAGTCAAGAAAGCCATTGGAGAAAAAGGCTGGCTTGGTGTGCTGACCGGTGGTTTATCCGGCACGGCAGGCGGTATTACTGCTGCCGTGGTGTTTGGCGTGCTGATGGCACTTCTTTTCAAACCCGGTGAAAAACGGTAGCTGTGCAAAGCAGGGCAGGATTATCCTGCCCTGCTTTCATTTGTCACCGATTTGTTTCTCTTTTTGTCGAAATTTCTGTTATACTATGAATATACAAAATTTCGTCAGAAAGGATCGCTTTTTATGCGCCGCTTTTATGAAATCTTTCTTGTGCTTCTGATGGTATTGACTCTGACAGCCTGCGGAGCATCCACTGCCGCCCCAGACAGTTCCGGCCCCTCTAAGCCGCAAACTTCTGATGCGGAAGAGCTTCCCGAAACGCCGGAATCAGAGCCGCCGGAGGAACGACCCTACATCATTTCAGATCCCGCAATCGCCCCAGAGAGCGGTGAGAAAGACGGAGTCCCCTATGTTGCCTATGACGGCGTAGTGGAGCATTTGTTTTTCCATCCGGTAGTGGCCTATCCCGAACTGGCATTTGATGGGGATTATATGGCAAATGGCATCGACGACTGGATGGTGACTGCCGAAGAATACCTCAAAATTCTCCAAAGTGTGTATGCCAACGGCTATATTCTGGTGGACATTGCCGACTGTTGGAGCGAGGTCCCTACTGACAGTGGAGAAGTCCGCATGGTGAAAAACACCCTGTACCTTCCGGAGGGCAAGAAGCCGCTCATTCTTTCCTTTGATGACGTAAACTATTATGAATACATGTTGGAGAATGGGTTTACCCATAAGCTGATCCTGGGAGAGGACGGCAAAGTTTGGAGTTGGGGACTTGATCCCCAAGGCAATGCGGTCGTCAGTCGGGATTTGGATGCGATCACCATTTTGGATCAATTCGTGGAGGAACACCCGGACTTTTCCCCCTTCGGTGCCAAAGGCTGCCTGAGTCTGACAGGATATGCCGGAATTCTGGGTTATCGCACCAATACCGATCGGGATGACGCTTCTGCTGCATTCGAGGCAAACCGTCAGAAGGAGATCGCTGCCGTGAAACCCATTGTGGCAGAACTGAAACGCACCGGTTGGACCTTTGGCAGTCACACTTGGGCACATATTCGGCTGGACAGCAAATCCATTGATGGTGTAAAATCGGATATGATGAAGTGGATGGATGAAGTCGGTTCTCTGGTTGGGGAAACCCATGTTCTGTTTTATCCATATGGCGGTCGTCTGGACGGTGATGACGTCAAGCAAACCGGTCCTGCCTTCCAGTGGATGCAGCAGCAAGGCTTCCGCATTTTCTGCTCTGTGGGCATCGACTCCTGGTCCAAATGCAAGAGCGACATCAGCGCCGTGATCTGTGATCGTCTGCATCCAGACGGAACAACGCTCCGCTCCTCCAAATCCAGAGAGCGGTATCTGCGTTTTTATGACGCCAAAGACATTATCGATTTGAATGTACGCCCCCAGCGCGAAGTCGGCTGGTTGGGCGAATAAGGAGGATTACCGTATGACTCGTGAAGAACTGAAAGCTGCCGCCGTCTCCATGTTGGATATGGCCTATTGTCCCTACTCCCATTTTCCCGTAGGTGCAGCATTGGAGTGCAGTGACGGCACCGTTTACACCGGCTGCAACATTGAAAACGCCGGATACTCCCCTACGCTCTGCGCCGAGCGCAATGCCGCCGGCAAGGCCATCAGCGAGGGACATAAGGACTTTGTACGCATTGCGGTGGCTGGCCGCTGTGATGATTTCTGCGTTCCCTGCGGTGTCTGCCGGCAGTTCCTGTTGGAATTTGCACCGGATATGGAAGTCATCTGCCTCAACAGCAAGGGTGAGGAACTGGCTTTGCCGCTGAAGGAACTACTCCCTTACGGCTTCGACAACACTTACCTGCCCAAAGAAAACTGATCCACATAAAAAGAGTCACACAGCGCCATGCGTTGTGTGACTCTTTTTATGATTAGAAAGTGTTCTGCCTTGCAGTCCTTTCCGTCCTTTACCAATGGTTTCCACCGAAGAAATAATTGAACATATCCCAGGGGTTGCCGTAATTGCCTCCATTGCCATTGTTGGATCCGTTTCCGTTTTGATCCTGGTTCCGGTTGGTGTTTTCCTCGGTCTTTGTCTGCTGATCAGCCGGAACAGCATCCCAGGTGACCTCCACCTTCTGTGTTTCGCCGCCGCGGTAGATGGTAAAGGTTGCGGTATCGCCTGCGGAATACTTTTTCTTTACCGCCGTCAAATCTTCCAAAGAGGTGATCTCCGTCTCGTCAATCGCGGTAATCACATCGCCCATCTGCAAGCCTGCCTTCTGTGCTGCGCCGTTATCTTCCACCGAGTAGATAAACACGCCGGACTTCACCTCGTAGCGATACTGAGAAGCCATCTGCTCTGTCATGGTACCGCCATTGATACCCAGGTACGGCTTATTGCTGATATAGCCATTGGTCATGATATCCTGGATCATCGCCACCACATCGTTCATGGGAATGGCAAAGCCCAATCCCTCCACACTATTGGAGGAATAGCTGGAATACTTAGCCGAAACAATACCCACCACTTCGCCATAGCGATTAACCAGAGGGCCGCCGCTATTGCCGGGGTTGATGGCGCAGGTGACCTGAATCATATTGAACGGCGTGCCGGAGACATTGATGGCACGGTTCACACTGGAGGCGATTCCCTCACTCATGGAGAAAGTCAATTCGCCCAGCGGATTACCGATGGCCAGCACTTCATCACCAACATTCAAGTGGTCGCTGTTCCCCAGAACCACCGGTGTCAAGTCAGCGGCTTCCACCTTGATGACGGCAATATCATAGTCTTCGTCGCCCCCTACGTAGGTCGCATCATAGGTATCGCCATGATACAGCGTCACCTTGACTGTCTCCGCGTCTTTCACCACATGGTAGTTGGTGACGATATAACCGTCTTTTGTCAGAACAAATCCGGAACCTGCGGAAGCGCTCTGCACCGGCTGACCGAAAAAGTTATAGCCGGAGGTTGCAGTCGTATTGATGGACACCACACTGTTCACATTGGCTGCGTACAGTTCCGCAAAGCTCAGCTCCTTGCCGCCGTCCACCTTTTGAACCACCACTTCGGTTGCCGGGCGGTTGGACACCTGCACTTCCGTTTTCATTGCAGCATTTCCGCCTTTGGCGACCCACACGATACCGCCGCCCAGTACACCGCCAAATAAGGCACATGCCAGCGCCAGCGCCGCAAGTTTCAGGCCAAAGCGTTCTTTCTTTTTTGGGGGCTTGGTAGCGGTTTCACCGCTTTGGTAATAGCCGCCAGTCTGTTGAGGCTCTGTCTGCGGCTGACTCTGCTGCTGTTGAAACTGGTGCAGCTGCTCATCAATGCCGGGACGTGCGTCATAGCGCTGCCCAGGTTCATTGCCGCCTTTATCGTAAGTATGATGATACATATTTTCATCGTTGTTATACATGAGATCTACCTCCTTTGGGTCTTGCATGGTTGTATTGTACCCATTTATCCTTAAAAATGTCTGAAAGATTTTTGAAACATTTATGAATGGTTTGTGAAAAAAATATTTCCCATGCCCATATTCTATGCTAAGATAAAAGCAATTACAAGTATGGAGGCCGCAAAGCCGTGCTGAAGATTGAAAACATAAAACTTGCACCCGGCGCTTCCGAACAGGCGTTAAACGCTGAAGTTATGCGTATTTTGCGGGTAACGCACCTTCACGAAGTGCAGTTGCTCCGCCGCAGCATCGATGCCAGAGACGGTGTGCACTTTGTCTACACCGTTGCCGTCAAAGCAGACAATGAGGAAACGGTCCTGCGCCGCTGCCGCAGCAGGCACGTCAGCCCTTATAGCCCCCCTGAGCCGTATGTCCTTCCCACCCCCTCTTCCCTTCCGGAAGTTCCTCCGGTGGTGGTAGGTGCCGGTCCTGCCGGTCTGTTTGCGGCACTGATCCTGGCACGCTGCGGCCTGAAGCCCATTTTGTTGGAGCGTGGCCGCAGTGTAGAACAGCGGCAACAAGATGTGGAGCGTTTTTGGTCTACCGGCCAATTAGACCTGACCTCCAATGTCCAATTCGGCGAGGGTGGCGCCGGCGCATTTTCTGACGGAAAGCTGAATACCGGCACAAAGGACCTTCGTCACCGCTTCATTTTGGAATCACTGGTGGCTGCAGGTGCGCCAGAGTGCATCCTATATGACGCAAAACCACATGTGGGGACGGATTATCTTCACATTACCCTGCAAAACCTGCGGAAGGAATTGCTGTCATTAGGCGCAGAGATTCGCTTTGAAAGCCAGCTGACTGATATTCAAACAGAGCACAACACATTGACCGCCATCACAGTCACGGATTCAGAAAAGACCTATTCTCTCCCTTGCCAACATCTGATTCTGGCACCCGGCCATTCCGCAAGAGATACCTTTGAGATGCTGCATCGCCGCGGTGTTCCCATGGAAGCCAAGCCCTTTGCCGTGGGGGTTCGGATCGAACAGCGCCAGGCCGACTGCGATGCCGCTCAATATAAGCAGTATGCCGGGCATCCCGGTCTCCCTGCCTCTACCTATAAACTTTTCTGCCATCTGGAAAACGGTCGTGGGGTATTCTCTTTTTGCGTCTGTCCCGGCGGACAGGTCGTTGCCGCCGCTTCTGAAAGCAATCAGGTGGTCACCAACGGCATGAGTGAGTTTGCCCGGGATCAGAAAAACATCAACGGCGCTCTGTTGGTTAATGTGACGCCGGAGGACTTTGGAGACGATTCTCCCTTAGCCGGAGTTGCTTTCCAGCGGAAGCTGGAAGCGGCGGCTTATGCCGCAGGCGGCGGTGGATATACCGCTCCCGCTCAACGGGTTGAGGATTTTCTTGCGCATCGTCCTTCCTTAGGCCCCGGCCGTGTGATGCCCAGCTACCGTCCCGGTGTGAAATGGTGCGATCTGTGGGACTGCCTGCCGGATTTTGTGGCAGAGTCCATTGCGGAGGCACTGCCCATTTTGGGGCGCAAGCTGAAAGGATATGACCACCCGGATGCCGTAATGACCGCGGTGGAAAGCCGTAGTTCTTCTCCCATCCGAATTCCCAGAGACACCACCTGCCAATCCGGTATTTATGGCATTTACCCTTGCGGCGAGGGAGCCGGCTACGCCGGAGGTATTCTTTCCGCCGCCGCAGACGGTATGCGCTGTGCCGAAGCAGTGATCAACCAAATTTGAGGAGGTTTTTGCATATGAGTCGTGATATTTGCGTTTTTCAGGATTTTCTGACCGATGCCTACAAGGACAAAATTCGCTCTGCCGCCGCAGCTGCGGGCATGACGCCCTATTTTTTCACCTGTGATCAGTTTGACGAGGCAGTAGAATGTTTGCAGCACTGCGAGGTACTGTATGCCATGTCTCCCAAGCTGCTGCGTGCTGCACCTGCCACCCTCAAGTGGTACTGTGCCGCCTCTGCCGGAGTGGATGTTTACTGCAAAGATGACGGCATTTTTGCCAACCCGGACTGTCTGCTGTCCAATTCCAATGCTTTCGGTGCTACCATTGCCGAGCATGTAGTCATGGTCACCTTGATGCTGATGCGTCGTTGGCCGGAGTTTGCGGAACCGCTGCGGAACCATGAATGGCCCGCTCCCGTGACAGTTCGTTCCATCCGCGACTGCGAAGTGACGATTTTAGGCACCGGTAACATCGGCAAACACGTGGCTCAGCGCATGCGAAGCATGGGTGCTGCCCGTATTATCGGACTCAGCCGCAGTGGCAAGCCCGTGGAGGGATTTGATGAGGTCTATCCGATCAGCGAATTGAACGACATTCTACCCAAGACAGAAGTTTTGGTCATGGCACTCCCCAGCACACCGGAGACGATCGGTATTCTCAGCCGGGAGCGTATTGCGCTTCTGCCGCAAAACGCCTATGTCATCAACGTGGGCCGTGGCACTGCTGTCGACCAGCCCGCCTTGGTTGAAGCACTGAATGCAGAGCGTATTGCCGGTGCCGCATTGGACGTGATGATGCCGGAGCCGCTGCCCAAAGATGACCCTCTATGGAATGCCAAAAATTTGGTGCTGACTCCTCATACCTCCGGCAATCTGACTTTGGGTTATACCTGCGAGACCAACCTGAATATGTTCTGCGAAGATATTGCCAACTATGCGGCAGGCAGACCTCTTGCCCATTATGTGGATCGCAAGCGTGGTTATTGATTCATCTGCATCCATCTAAGTAACAACATCGAAGAAAGTGGGAAATGAAATGGATAACTTTGTATTTTACTCCCCTACCAAGTTTGTTTTCGGGGAAGGGCAGGCACAAGAGACCGGATCTCTGATCCGTCAATTCGGCGGTACAAAGGCTTTGCTGGTGTATGGCGGCGGCAGTGTCAAACGCAATGGCGCTTATGACGCAGTAACAAAAGCTTTGCAGGCCGAAGGCATCTCCTGGCTGGAACTAAGCGGCGTACAGGCAACTCCCCGCAGCGGCCAAGCCTATGAGGGCATTGAACTCGTCAAAAAAGAGGGCATTGACTTCATTTTGGCAGTGGGTGGCGGCAGCGTCATCGACACTGCCAAGGCCATCGGCTTCGGCTCCCCCTATGACGGTGACTTTTGGGACTTCTTCCGTGGCAAGCTGCCGATCACCAAGACACTGCCCGTAGGTGTTGTCTTGACCATTTCCGCTGCCGGCAGCGAGGGCAGCGACAGCTGCGTGATCACGCAGGAGAACGGCATGCTGAAGTGGGGTTCTCCCAAAACCGACGTGATCCGCCCCAAGTTTGCTGTCATGGATCCTCGCTTTACCTGCTCTCTGCCGCCCTATCAAATCGCTTGCGGCGCAGTAGATATGTTTGCCCACATCTGTGAGCGGTATTTCAGTAATACCCCCGATGTGGCACTGACCGACCGGCTCTGCGAAGCATTGATGAAAACCATCATCGATGCCGCCCCCAAAGCCTATGCTGATCCCGACGATTATGCCGCCCACGCAGATTTGATGTGGGCAGGTATGTTGGCCCACAATAACTCCTGCGGCGTCGGCCGGCAGCAGGATTGGTCCAGCCATCAAATCGAGCATGAACTATCCGCATTCTACGACTGTGCCCACGGTGCAGGTCTCGCTGTGGTAATGCCGGCATGGATGGAATTCGTCATGTCCCACGACACCATGCGGTTCGCCCGCTTTGCCGTCAATGTGTTCGGCTGCGAGATGGACTATGCCAACCCCGCAAATACCGCAAAAGCCGGCATTGCTGCTCTGCGTTCTTTCTGTCGGCAATTAAACATGCCGCAAACTCTCGCAGAAGTCGGAGGCAAAGCTGAGGACACCGAGGCGATCATTGCCCACCGCCAGGAAAAGGGTTTCCCCTTCGGTGGATTTGTGCCTATCCACGAAGCAGAAATGCGAGAAATTTTGCACCTGTGCCAGTAATTTCCCTCCAAATCCGCAAAAAAATCGCCTTCGGAAATTCCGAAGGCGTTTTTTTCTACTATCTTATATCTTATTTTGCGTACTCCACGTACTTGGTCTCACGAATCAGATGCACCTTGATCTGTCCGGGATACTCCATCTCTTCCTCGATCTGCTTGGCGATGTTGCGAGCCAGAATCACCATTTCATCCTCGCTGACCTGTTCGGGCTTCACCATCACGCGGACCTCACGGCCGGCCTGGATGGCAAATGCCTTATCCACACCGGGATGAGAGCTGGTAATCGTCTCCAACTGCTCCAGACGCTTGATGTAGTTCTCCAGATTCTCACGACGGGCACCGGGACGAGCAGCGGAAATCGCATCTGCTGCCTGCACCAGACAGGCCACAATCGTACGAGGCTCCACATCGTTGTGATGGGCCTCGATGGCATGGATGATGTCGTCCTTCTCCTTGTATTTCCGGGCAAACTCCACACCCAGAGCCACATGGGTGCCTTCCATCTCGTGGTCCAAAGCCTTACCCAGATCGTGCAGCAGACCTGCGCGCTTGGCAGCCTGCACATCAGCGCCCAACTCGGCAGCCATCATGCCGGCGATATGAGCGACCTCCACAGAGTGCTGCAAAACATTCTGGCCATAGCTGGTACGGTAATGCAGGCGACCCAGAATCTTCACCAGTTCGGGATGCAGGCCACGGACGCCGGTCTCAAAGACGACTCGCTCGCCCTCAGCCTTAATCACAGTCTCTACCTCACGGCGAGCCTTTTCCACCATCTCCTCAATGTGAGTGGGGTGGATACGGCCGTCGGCAATCAGCTTTTCCAGAGCCAGACGGGCGATTTCACGGCGAACCGGCTCAAAGCAGGATACCGTAATTGCCTCGGGGGTATCATCGATGATCAGATCCACACCGGTCAGCGTCTCGATGGTACGAATATTACGTCCCTCACGGCCAATAATACGGCCCTTCATCTCGTCATTGGGCAGGGGAACCACGCTGACGGTCATCTCGGCCACCTGATCGGCTGCACAACGCTGGATGGCCTGTGCCACCACTTCACGGGCACGCGTCTCACACTCTTCCTTCATGCGAGACTCCACCTCTTTGATCTTGAGGGCAGTCTCATGGGTCACTTCTGTTTCCACCTGCTGGATGAGGTACGCTTTTGCCTCATCCGCAGTAAAGCCGGAGATCTTCTCCAGCATAGCCGTCTGGCTCTGCTTGATCAGCTTGATCTCCTCGGTTTCCTTCTCCAGAGCCGCATGCTTCTGAGCCAGAGATTCTTCTTTCTTCTCCATGGCCTCGATTTTACGGTCCAGATTCTCTTCTTTCTGCTGTAATCTGTTTTCCTGGCGCTGCAGATCAGCCCGGCGAGTCTTTTCTTCCTTCTCGTATTCACTGCGATTTCGCAGGATCTCTTCCTTAGCCTCCAGCAAAGCTTCTTTTTTCTTGGTTTCCGCGCTTCTGATGGCTTCGTTTAAAATATCCTTTGCCTTTTCGCGTGCGCCGGAGATGTCCTTTTCGTAGTCACTCTCCTGCTTTTTCTTTCCGAGAAAGAAACTGACAACCGCCACCACAACCGCTACCACAGCGAAAATGATGTATTGGGTCATAAGTTCCTCCTGTTTTGTTTATATGGGTCGGTGTCAAACACACTACACCGAAGAAAATAATCGTCTGATAACCCCTATTATCAGTCAATAATGTTCCTCCTATAGTCTAATCATTTATTTGTCAACTGTCAAGTTAAATCCCCTAAATATTGTCCTTATTTTTTGCAAATATCACAACATAAAGGTTATTTTCACGTAAAGGCATTTTACCTGTCAAGAAATGCGGCTGCCGTTCCTCATCTGAATTTCAGGTATCAATGAATGCCGCAGCCGCATAGCCCACATAGTTCTGGTAGCGCACCACATACCAGCCCTGCCACTCCCCGTAAACCGTGACCGTTGCGCCGTTTGGAATATTTGTCAAGATTGTTCCGGAGGAATTTGGAGTAGACCGCAGATTCAATGTGCCGTAACTCAGCCGCACGGTACCCGTCACTGGATTCATTGGATAAATAAAAGGTAATCCGAAAAATTCCGTTAATGCCCGCACTAACTGTGCCGCGATGGCATCCACATGGCTTTCGATCCACTCCGCATCCGCATAATTGTCATGGTAGCCGATCTCCACCAAAACGGACGGAAAACGAGGTTGCCGCACCTCTCCCAGCGTCGTTGTTGCTTGTGTTGTTACAAGGTTTGGCAACGGATAGATCTGTCGCAGTTCATCTGCGATCAGTGCTGCGCCCCGCTGCCCCTGTGCACTGCCGGGATAGTAGAAGGCGATAATACCTCGGGTGGGGCGGGGCTCCCCCTGCCCGGATGCATTGGAGTGCAGTGCCAGATAAAAATCATAATATCCGGCGTTTGCCTGGCGAATGGATGAGCCTGCTGTCATATCCGGTGAATTGCGATTATATTGAATCCCGTTAGAATTCAGATACGGAATCATGGCATCGGCAATTCGATTCATCCAATATTCTTCACTGCCACTTCCGGTCACATATGGATTCCAATCCTGCGTGGATGGGCTTAAATAAATAATGGGCATAAGTCTCTCCTCCTTCTCCCTATTCCTATGGCAATTCGCAAAAGAGTGTGCTACAATGTTGAAAAAATCAGCGGCAAGGAGAGGCAATATGAAAGCAGAGCGGGAATATCCAAAGTATACGATCACACCCAAAGCGGAGCGTGCGATTTTACAGGGGCACCCCTGGGTCTATGATGCCGAGATCGTATCTGCCGAGGGCGATACCGAAAACGGGGGACTGGTAGATGTCCTGAGCAAAAAGGGGCGGTATCTCGGCACCGGATTTCTGTCTCAGCAGTCAAAAATCCGAGTGCGCCTGATTTCCCGCAATGCCAACGACCGCTTTGACGGGGCTTTCTGGGAACGGAAACTCCGCTGGGCATGGGATTACCGCAAAAGCGTAATGGATGAAGCAGATCTGGACGCCTGCCGTATCATTTTTGGGGAAGCAGATGCCTTCCCCGGCCTGACGGTGGACAAATTTCACGATCTGCTCTCCGTGCAGGTTCTGTCCGTTGGTATGGAGCGTCTGCAGGACTTGCTGCTGCCCCTGTTGGTGAAGATTTTGCGGGAAGATGGGCAAGCCATACGCGGCGTTTTTCTGAGAAATGATGTGGCTCTGCGGGAAAAGGAAGGTCTGCCCCAGGGAAAAGGTTGGTATGCGCTTCCAGGCGAGGCTACTCCAGAATCTCCTGTTGTCGAAATCACAGAAAACAGCATTCGTTATCTGGTCGATGTGGAAAACGGCCAGAAAACCGGATTTTTTCTGGATCAGAAATATAATCGCCGCGCAGTCAGCCGTCTGGCAAAGGGGAAAACCGTTCTGGATTGCTTTACCCACACCGGATCTTTTGCCCTGAATGCTGCCTATGGCGGAGCTGCTCATGTCACAGCAGTGGATGTGTCCGAAAGCGCCGTCGAGATGGCTCGCGCCAATGCGGAGCGAAACGGGCTGTCCGGTATCATGGAATGCGTGGCAGAGAATGTATTTGATCTGCTTCCGCGACTGGAAAAAGAGCCGAGGAAGTACGATTTTATTATTCTTGATCCGCCCGCTTTTACCAAGTCCCGTAAAACAGTGGCCAATGCCATTACCGGCTATAAAGAGATCAACTACCGTGCCATGAAATTGCTGCCTCGTGGCGGATACCTTGCCACCTGCTCTTGTAGCCATTTTGCCACGGAAGAAAAGTTTCTCGCCATGCTGGCTGATGCCGCCCATGATGCCGGTGTCCAACTGCGGCAGATTGAAGCCCGTCAGCAAAGCTGCGACCACCCCATTTTATGGGGTGTTGAGGAAACCAACTATCTGAAATTCTATCTGTTTCAGGTGGTGTGATCCATTTTTCCTTGCTGTGAAAAGCTGTCGAATGATAAAACGATGCCCACCGCATGATTTTGCGGTGGGCATTTATTTTCAGTTTTCCGCATTGTTCTTCCATTTCTTTTCCGGGATCTTCTTTTTTGAAATTTGCGTCTTCACAAAGTCTCCTATCAGCGCATATAGCACACTGCTCAAGGGAATAAACACCAGCATACCGACCATTCCAAACAAGCTGCCGCCAATTGTAACTGCCGCCAGAACCCAAATGGAAGGCAGTCCCACTGTACTTCCCACCACATGGGGATAAATCAGCTTCCCCTCGATCTGCTGCAGCACAAAGAACAACACAATAAACCATAGCGCTTGCTTCGGATCGTTGACTGCGATCAATGCCGTGCCGACAACACAACCGATCAAGGCTCCCACAACGGGGATCAGGGCCGTCACCGTGATCAAGACGCCAATGAGCAAAGCGTAGGGGAAGTGCAGCAGTGACATTGCAATGACAAACATCATGCCGAGGACAACGGCTTCCAGACACTGCACGGATAAAAAGTTGGAAAAGTTTTTTTCTGCCAAGCGCAGTACAGCCAGTGTCTTATCCCCCAGCCGCTCCCCCAGAAGGGCATAGGTGATTTGTCGGCTCTGACAGGCTAAGGTCTCTTTCTGCGCCAGAATGTAGAAGGCAAATACCAGGCCGATGGCAAAGCTGATAACGCCGCTGACGATTCCACCAATGAGCCCACCGCCAGAGGTCAGCAGTCCCTTGCCCCAAAGCTGTGCCAACTGCACACCCTTTTCCGACAGGCTTTGCCAGTCGATGTTCATGTTGAGAATCATTTCTGCCGCATCCGGTAGATAAGTCTGCAGCGGAAACAGTTCTTCCTTCATCCTCTCAAACGCCGCAGGTGCCTGCTCCGCAATGGAGCTGACAGCCACTTGAATCCCCGGTGCAACCACCACTCCGGCTAAAGTCAGAACACCTGTCACTGCCACCAAAGTCAAAATGATTGCTGCCGGGCGGCGAAACTTTGACAGTCGCCGCCCTCGGGGAAGCCCCTGTTCAATGGCTCGCATGGGAACATTCAGGACAAAAGCAATGGCACCGCCTATCAAAAGCGGTGCCATAATCCCCAAAAACCACCGGACTCCACGCACCACTTTATCTAACCGCAGCAATGCCACACAAAACGCAATGCTCAGCAAGGCGATCCGCAGTAAATCTTTCGTGATGCGCTTATTCCAATCCATTTACGAACCTTTCCGACAGTTCTCGGCAAGTTCCAGATAACCCTTGGCAGAATATCGATTTCCCTCGATCTCCTCCTCTGTCAGAGGACGCACCACCTTGGCCGGACTGACCACACTCATGGAACAGTCTGGGGCATTCATCTTACCGGTCACCAGAGCACCGGCACCCACAATACAATTATTCCCGATTTTTGCGCCATTCAATACAGTAGCTCCCATTCCAATCAGGGTATTATTTCCAATCGTGCAGCCGTGGACGATTGCACCGTGTCCGATCGTACAGCCACTGCCCACCGTCGTTTCTTCGTGCATGACGGCGCAATCCTGAACATTGGTATTCTCTCCCACGATAATTGCGCCTTCATCACCTCGCAGCACGGCATTATACCAAATATTCACGCCCTTGCCCAACTGCACGTCGCCAACTACCACAGCCCCGTCGCAAATCAAGACCTGTGCGTCAGTCGTCTTCTTCCTGTAATTCATATGTCAATCTCCTCGTTAAATTGCAAAGTTGCCATCCACAAAGACCGGAATTTCCTTTCCGTCGTGGGTAGTGCCGACAATGGACAGATCCTTGGTGCCTACCATAAAGTCCACATGGGTAATGGAGTCGTTCAAGCCACGCTCTTTCAGTTCGTCCTTGCTCATTTGCTGGCCGCCCTTCAGGCAGGGATAGGCTTCGCCAAAGGCGATATGGCAGGCAGCATTCTCATCGAACAGTGTGTTATAAAACAGAATTTTCTGATTAGAAATGGGGCTGTCATAAGGCACCAGTGCCACTTCACCGAAATAAGAAGCGCCCTCATCCACGGTGATGGCGCCCTTTAATGCCTCCTCGCCCTGTTCCGCATGGGCTTCCACGATTTTTCCGTCCTTCACCACAAAGTAGAACTTGTCAATGATGGTGCCGTCATGGGACAGGGGCAATGCAGAGTACACCACGCCATTGACACCGGTCTTCAGCGGAGAAGTGAACAATTCTTCGGTGGGAATGTTGGCAATATACTCCTGACCGCTCAGGGTCACGTCATTCCCGGCTTCCCAAATATGGCCCTCAGGCAGTTCCACCGTCAGGTCTGTACCCAGGGAGTTGGTATAGTGCAGAGACTTAAAGTTCAGCTCGTTCAACTTTTCCATGCGGGTGTGGAGGGTCGCCAAATGCTCCTGCCACTTCTCCACCGCCGTGCCGTCACCGCTAATGCGTACAGCCTTAAAAATAGCGTCCCACAACTGTTCCATCGCTTCCTGCTCAGATGCTTCGGGGAACACCATAGTGGCCCAGCTGGGAATCGGGATTGAAGCGATGCACCAGGGGAAACCACTGCACATCTGCAAGCGGTCAAACTCTTTTAAAGCTTTACCGGAAGCCTGCTGCGCCCGTACCAACTTCTTGTGATCCACGCCCTTGAAATTTTCAGGGTCAGAAGCAGAAATCGCCAGATAGGCGGCACCGTCGGTGGCATAGTCATTGAAGAAATGGCTGCGCCACTCCGGCACACTGTCAAAAATCTCGTCGTCGGCATAGAGGTACTTTAAGCGTGCCATGGCATCATCATGCCAGTTCATGACCACTTCTTTGCAGCCGGCAGCATAGGCTTCTTCTGCGCACATCCGGGCAAAATAGGCACACTCCACCGGAGAGGAGATGACCATACGCTGGCCCTTCTGAATATTCATGCCTACTTGTACCAACAGTCTGGCATATTCCCGTAACTTGTTCTGCATATCGCTTCTTCCTTTCGCATTTGATAGCAAAGCTATTATTTCTCGTTTTTTGCCATCGATTCTTTTCGCAGGCTCATCAATGTTCCGTTAAACTCGGCTCCCATAATCAATGCCATGGCACTGAGATTCAGCCATACCAGCAGTACGATCACGGTACCGATAGAGCCATACAGCGTTGAATAGCTGGCAATATGGTCTACATAAAAGGCGTATAGCCAGCTCAATGCCAGCCAGCCGCATAGGGCCGCCATTGCGCCGGGCCAGAGATTCCGCAATTCCTGTCGCTCATCTTGAGCCAGTGCATACAGCAGGAACAGTGCAAACCATCCCATCAATCCTGCCACAGGGAAACGAAGCCGTGTCCACAGGTCTGCCACAAAGTGCGGCAGGGACAAGTGCTCCGTTGCAAAGGCCAAAGCGTGGTCGCCCACAGTCATTAAAGTCAAAGTCAGTGCAATGGTCACAATGAGCAGCACAGTGTACAGCAGCACCTTGAGCCAGTGGACAAATGCCTGCCTGGGCGGTCCCAGATGATACGCTGTTCGTACAGAGCGCATCAGAGAGTTTGTGGCCCGCATAGGGAAATATACGGAGAATACCAGGCCGAAAATCATCAGCTTTTGACTGGGGTTGGCTGCCACATGGGTCAGATAAATGCGAAGCATTCTCACAATGTCGTTAGGAAGTAATTGTTCCAATGCCCGCAAGATTTCTGCCACATTCAGCTGTAAAAGGCCCAATAGCGCACTGATAAAAATTAAGAATGGGAAAATCATAAACAGCAGGTAAAATGCAAGCGCGGCACTCTGTATCCCCACGTTATGCCGCAGGTAACGTCGCACCATCAGCGTAGAGAACCGCAATATTTGATTGTTTGGCAATTCTTTCATATTGCGTCTCCCTGTCAAGTTTATTCCCACTTTGCCCAAATATCCGGGCAAAATCCAACGGTGGCCTCTTTCCCGTTGCGAACAATGGGGGTGTTGAACAGCTCCGGATACATCAGGAGTTTCTCCTCCTGCGCATCCGGTGTGATATAAGCCATGTAAAGTTCCTCATAAGCACGGCACTTGGTATTCACCAGCGCTTCAAAGCCAACTTTTTGCTTGACGGACTGGTACTCCCGGGGAGATAATCCCTTTGTAGCCACATCAATATACTGGTACTTGATTCGCCGCTCCTTGAACCATCGTTCTGCTTTCTTGGAGTCAAACGATTTAGAAGAACCGAAGATCTGAATATTCATAATATACTCCTCAATCCCTTGAAAGGAAGGTCGTTCCATGAAGGAATCCATTCAAAAATTAAAAAAACTGGTGGACAACAGTCATCGCATCGTCTTTTTCGGCGGTGCCGGTGTAAGCACGGAATCCGGCATTCCTGATTTTCGCAGCACAGACGGCCTATACCATCAGGAATGGCGTTACCCACCGGAGACTATTTTAAGCCATACCTTTTACAAAAGCAATCCCGAAGAATTTTTCCGCTTTTATCGGGCCAAAATGCTCTGCCCTGATGTGAAGCCTAACGCCGCACACCTAAAGCTGGCCCAATGGGAGCAGGAAGGCAAACTGCGCGCCATCGTAACGCAAAATATTGATGGCCTGCACCAGCTTGCCGGCAGCAAAACTGTGTACGAGCTTCACGGCAGCGTCCACCGAAATTATTGCGAAATATGCGGAAAATTCCACGATTTTGACTTTATGCTGCAATCAGAGGGGATTCCCACCTGCCAATGTGGCGGCCATGTCAAGCCGGATGTCGTGCTTTACGAAGAGGGCTTGGACGATGGCACCGTCAACGGTGCCATCCGCTCCATTGCGGATGCAGATCTGCTGATCATTGGCGGCACTTCTCTGAATGTCTGGCCCGCAGCCGGTCTCATCAATTACTACCGCGGATCGGAATTGGTATTGATCAACAAGTCTGCCGTGGCCCGCGATCTATCCGCCGGACTGGTGATTACCGATCCGATCGGCGAAGTTCTCTCTCAGCTTTGATTCGATTTATACCAAATTCCGAGGTCACTTTTGGGCGGCTTCGGAATTTTTTTGGAAAAAAGCGATTTTTCGGTTGACATTAGGATTGGTAATCGCTATAATAATCAAGCAGTCTTTTGTTGGACAGTTTCGATTTGCGGCTGTGCTGGAACTGGTAGACAGGCCAGCTTGAGGTGCTGGTGACGATTCGTCGTGTGGGTTCAAGTCCCGTCAGCCGCACCATTTTCCAACTTAATATTTACGCGCGAGTGGTGGAATTGGCAGACTCGCTAGATTCAGGTTCTAGTGTCCATTACGGACGTGCGGGTTCAAGTCCCGCCTCGCGCACCAAACTTCCGGAGTGATTCTCCGGAAGTTTTTTTATTGTCAAAAGAATATCGACAGCTGCGCGTCGGTATTCTTTGCAAAAAAACATGCAGGATATTTCTACCCTGCATGTTTTATGGATGACTTTATTGCATGGAAGACAAAACTTTCTTGACCATGTCCGGGTAATTGCCGATGACCACATCCACTCCCTTGGAAGCAAGATCCCGAACAGCCTCCT
>JAKSQE010000079.1 GCA_024404295.1 Oscillibacter sp. | reverse complement strand
CTGGTCAGGTGGCCCACGTCAGTGATGTTCATCACGCGGTTCACGTCATAACCGGCATAGCGCAGGAACTTCTCCAGCACGTCCTCCATGATGTAGGAGCGCAGGTTGCCGATGTGTGCAAAATGATACACGGTCGGGCCGCAGGTATACATCTCCACATGGCCGGGAGTATGGGTGGTGAATTCAGCCTTTTTGTGGGTTGCGGAGTTATACAAATACATAGTTCTTCATCCTTTCTGATGAATTGATTATGGCACGAAAGTACGAAAAAAACGCCTCTCGCACCGATTTGGTACGAGAGGCGATGAAAATCGCGGTTCCACTCTCATTTATCACTCATCAAGTCCGTCACGTGGACCATTCGAGGGGCATCAAAATCCCCCGCGCTCCCGGATGCACTTCGCGGACTCCTAAGCAGGCACGCTTTCAGCCAATGACGTACCCTCTCTGAGCGTTGCAGTTCCGTTACTCTTTCCGTTCAACACGCTATTGAATTCATCTGGTATCTTATCAAGATTTTAAAGAAGTGTCAATCGAATTTTAGACGTTCACCGGCATTTTAGCGCACAGCCATGCAAAAATGTCCGCATACACCTGCTCACGGCAGTCCTCGTTCAGAATTTCGTGACGCAGATCGGGATAAAGCTTGATAGAAACATCTTCTACACCGATTTTTTGGAACATGGCATAGGCCTTTTCCACGCCCTTGGAACAATCACCCACGGGATCCATGGCACCGGAAATAAACAGGACGGGCTTATGAAGATTCATTTTCTTTGCTTCATCGGAGTCGGTAATGATGGAAATGCCGCTGAGCATTTCCCGGAACAGGCCCGGTGTGGCGGCACCGCCGCAAAGGGGATCGGCAATGTAGGCATCTACATTATCGGGATTTTTGCTCAGCCAGTCCAGAACAGTGCGATTGGGGGCAAAAGGCTTGTTGTAAGGGCCAAAGGCGATTTTGTCCACCAATCCGCTGGGCTTGTCCATGCCGCCCAGTTTTCCGATTACGGCAGCCAACAGCATGCCGCCTGTGATGAGGGCGGGGGACATCTGCCCTGTACCCATGATCACGGCACCATCCACTTGACCGGGGTACTGGTTGAGATAGGTGCGGGCGAGAAAAGACCCCATGGAATGCCCCATCAGGAAGTAGGGGACGCCGGGAAAAGCCTGAGACGCCAGTTTGCGGCGGCTTTCGATGTCAGCGACCACCCAGTTCCAGCTGCCTTCGGCGCCAAAGTACAGGCGTGGGGCGCCGGGAGCCACGGAATTACCGTGACCGATGTGGTCGTGGCCGACAACAGCGATACCCTTGCTGTTCAGAAACAGGGCAAAATCCTCATAGCGCAGGATATACTCGGCAACACCGTGACAGATTTGCAAGACGGCCTTCACTTCGCCCTCCGGCAGCCACTCCACGGCATGGATCTGCGTTTTTCCATCAGCAGACGGAAAGGTAAATTCACGTTTTCCCATAGCAATACACTCCTTTGTGTGTTAAAATGCTTTTATTAGGGATAGTTTACCATACATTACAGAAAAATGCCATAGGAGGAGTTGTATGGAACGTTATGTGATTGCATTGGATCAGGGAACCACCAGTTCCCGCGCGATCATCTTCAATCAAAAGGGTGAGATTGTTGCAAAAGCGCAGAACCCGTTCCGCCAGATCTATCCTCAGCCCGGGTGGGTGGAGCATGATCCCATGGAGATCTGGAATTCGGAACTGCGGGCTTTGACAGAGGCGGTGAACGCCGCTCATATTGATCTGCGGGCAGTTGCCGGTATTGGGATTACCAATCAGCGTGAGACGACCATCCTGTGGGATCGTGCTACCGGGAAACCGGTGTATAATGCGATCGTCTGGCAGTGCCGCCGCACCGCACCCATCTGTGACGAACTGAAAGCCCAGGGATGGGAAGAAAAAGTGCGGGAGAAGACCGGGTTACTCATCGATGCGTATTTCTCCGGCACGAAGATCAAGTGGATCATGGACAATGTTCCCGGCGTGCGGGAGCGGGCAGAGCGAGGCGAGCTCTGCGCCGGCACGGTGGATAGCTGGCTCATCTGGAATCTTACAGGCGGTAAAGCCCATGTGACGGATTATTCCAACGCCAGCCGTACCATGCTGTTTAATATCCATACTCTGCAATGGGACGAAGAACTGTGCGACGTACTGGGGATTCCTATGTCCATTCTGCCGAAACCCTGCTCAAACAGTGAAGTATATGGCTATGTTGCGACCGACATTCCCGGCTTTGAGGTCAATATGGACATCCCTGTTTGCGGCAGTGCAGGCGATCAGCAGGCAGCTCTTTTCGGACAGGCCTGCTTTACCCCCGGCCAGGCGAAAAATACATACGGCACCGGCTGCTTCACGTTGATGAATGTGGGTGATCGCGTCGTGGAATCCAAAAACGGATTGGTTACCAGTGTGGCCTGGCAGGTGCAGGGAAAGACCTGCTATGCGCTGGAGGGCAGTGTATTCAATGGCGGCAGTACCATTCAATGGCTGCGGGATGAGTTGGGCCTTATCGGATCTGCTTCCGAATGCGATCGACTGGCAGAGTCTGTACCAAACAGCGGCGGTGTGATCGTGGTTCCGGCCTTTACCGGTTTGGGTGCGCCCTATTGGGATATGTATGCCAGAGGAACGATTGTAGGGTTGACACGAGGCTCGAATAAAGCGCACATTGCCCGTGCGGTACTGGATGCCATCGCCCTGCAGGTGACGGATCTGGTGAGGGCCATGAATGAGGATGCGCCTTGTCCCTTGACCGACTTGCGTGTGGACGGCGGTGCATCCGTCAGCGATGTCATGATGCAGATCCAGGCGGATCTGCTGCGCATCTCCGTGGATCGTCCGGCACAGGTGGAGACCACTGCCTTCGGTGCAGCTGCGCTGGCAGGCCTGGCTACCGGTGTGTGGCAGAATTTTGAAGAATTGGAGAAGCTGCGGCGCAGCCAGCACGTATTCAATCCGGTACGGGAAGAGGAAGACTGTGCTGCGGAATATCGGCGGTGGCAGCGAGCGGTGGAGCGAGCCAGAGACTGGGCAAAATCCTGAGTTGCGTTTTATTGGTAAGCGAGATATAATAAGAGTATAAGTTACGCATAAGATACGGCCTGCGGGCCACGCTGAAAGGAGTAATTACTATGGCTTTTTTTGAGGATTTTACGCAGAAGGCAAAGGATATGGCTTTCATTGCTGCGGATAAGGCAAAAGACGTTGCCGGTGTGGCTGCTGACAAGGCCAAGGATGCCGCTGAATGGACCAAAATCAGCGTTGCGATTGCCGGTGAGCAGCGGGAAATCGAAAAGAATTACCGCATCATTGGCGAGTGGTTCGTCAACGAGTATGAGGGCGAGCTGCCTGAGGCCGTGAAAGAGCCTGCTGCTGCCATTGTCGCTTCCAAGGCACATATCGCCGAGTTGGAGGCCAGTAAGCCCTCCAAGGCGGACGGCACCGTAGAAGTAGACTACGCAGTCATGCGCACCTGCCCTGTGTGTGGTGCAGAATCTGACAGCAAGTTCTGCCCCAAGTGCGGCGCTCCTATGGAATAAGAATTACTAAACCAACAAGAACCACCTCACATGAGGTGGTTCTTGCTATTTTAATAACTTTTTTCGTTCTCTCCAGTCGGGAAGATACTGTTCCAGCAACGCATAAAAACCCGGTCCGTGGTTGTGCTCCCGGATATGGCACAGTTCGTGGACGACTACCAAATCAATGGCCTCCGCTGGACAGCGCATGAGAAAACAGGAGAAGCACAGACTGTTCTTGCCGCTGCAGCTTCCATATCGCTTTCGGGCGGTGGTAATTTTCAAGCCGGTAGGCACTACACCCATGATATCGCTCCAATAGGCCACACGCTTTGGGAGGATCTCCGCAGCCTGTTTTCGCAATGCAGCAATGTCTTCGATGGTTTCCGGTGTGTATTCTGCGGCTCTTTTCTGCTGCACCTCCAGATGGCGGATGATCCAAGACTCATGCTTCTGTACGAAAGCATCAATTTGCGCCATGGACAGCCGCATAGGAGCACGAACCAAGACCCGGCAATCTTTTGTAATTTCCAGCGCCAGCGTTTTGCGGCGGGAACGAATCAACTCATAGTTTTTCATACCTTGCAGGATAACGCAAACGGCAGGAAAGTGCAAGTGGAGGAACAAAAGAAAGTGGTTAGAAGAATTTTTGAAGCGGAAAAAGCACTTGTAGTGCGGGGAATCGTGTGGTATAATAATACACTACGAAAATAGAACAAATGTGCCACTATGCATGGCGCGAGAGGAGGGGACGTATTGGGGATCCATGACGGACATCGTGAGAAAATGCGCAAGCGTTTTGAAAACGGTGGGCTGGAGCATTTTGCGGACCACGAAGTGCTGGAATTACTGCTGTTTTATGCCATTCCCCGGCGGGATACAAACCCCATTGCCCATGCGCTGATGGAGCGGTACGGTTCTCTGGCAGCGGTGCTGAACGCACCGATCGAGGATTTGAAGAAAGTGGATGGCATTGGTGAAAATGCGGCTGTTTTGCTGCGTTTGGTGGGGCAAGTTGAACCGAAGGCCAGACTGGCAGAAGCGGAAGTCTCACTCCCGATGACGTCGGCGGAAGCTGCCGGCAAGTATTTACTGGACCGCTTTTATGGGATTCGGAATGAGGTGGCATTCCAACTTTGCATTGACCGCAAGGGGAAACTCCTGATCTGCAAACGGCTAACGGAGGGAAGCGAGTCATATGTGGAGATGGATGTCCGGCGGATTGTGGAGAATGCGCTGCTGAGTTCTGCCAGCGGGGTCATTCTTGCTCATAATCATCCCAGTGGTATTGCGCTGCCCTCTGCAGATGATATTTCTGCGACAAAGCGCGTACAGGAAGCGCTAAAGACGATAGGAGTACGACTGATTGACCACATTATTGTGGCAGACGGAGATTTTGTGTCGCTGGCACAGTCTGGCTATTTGGAGTAAAAAATCTATGCCAAAATTTCAAGTTGTTTCTGAATATCAGCCCTCCGGCGATCAGCCGGAGGCCATTGCCGCACTGGCTGAGGGCATCGAAAACGGCCTGAAAGAGCAGGTGCTTCTGGGCGTGACCGGCTCCGGTAAGACCTTCACCATGGCGAAAGTCATTGAGGCTGTTCAGCGGCCAACTTTGGTGCTGGCGCACAATAAAACGTTGGCAGCGCAGCTTTGCGCGGAGTTTAAGGAGTTTTTTCCCAACAATGCAGTAGAATATTTCGTTTCCTACTATGACTATTATCAGCCGGAAGCCTATATCCCCCATACGGATACCTATATTGCCAAGGATGCTTCCACCAATGACGAGATCGATCGCCTGCGCCTGTCAGCCACTTGTGCTCTGCTGGAGCGACGTGATGTGATCGTGGTGGCTTCCGTGTCCTGCATTTACGGCTTGGGTGAGCCGGATGATTTTGCACAGATGGTGATCTCCTTGCGGCAGGGTGCGGAGTGGAACAGGGAAGAACTATTGCGGCGTTTGACGGAAAACCGCTATGAGCGGAACGATATTGCTTTTGAGCGAAACCACTTTCGCGTTCGCGGGGACACAGTGGATATTTACCCTGCGTACTATAAAGATCACGCCATCCGCGTAGAATTTTTCGGCGATGAGATCGATCGAATCAGTGACTTTCATCCGCTTACCGGCACGGTGAACCGCACGTTGAATCACGTGGCGATTTATCCTGCCAGCCATTATGTTACCACCAAAGACAAGATGGAAAGGGCCATCAGCCAGATCCAGAATGAATTAGAAGAGCAGGTCAAAGTCTTTGAAGAAAATGAGCAACTGGTGGAGGCGCAGCGTATCCGCCAGAGAACGGAATATGACATTGAAATGATGCGGGAGATCGGGTATTGCTCCGGTATTGAGAATTATTCCCGCATCATCGGCGATCGTCCTGTGGGCAGCGCACCCATGACACTGTTGGACTTCTTTCCCGATGATTTCCTGCTGTTTGTGGATGAGAGCCATGTGACACTGCCACAGGTTCGAGCCATGTATAACGGCGACCATGCCCGTAAGGACAGTCTGGTACGCTATGGATTCCGATTACCCTGTGCCTATGATAACCGTCCGCTGAAGTTTGAAGAATTTGAGGAGCATGTCGGCCAGGCAGTCTTTGTGTCTGCCACACCCGGCCCCTATGAAAAAGAGCGGGCGGACAATGTGGTGGAGCAGGTCATTCGTCCCACAGGACTGCTGGCCCCTGTGGTACAGGCGCGCCCTGTGGCGGGACAGATCGACGCCCGGATGGATGAGATCAAGACCCGCGCCGCCCGGACTGCGC